>DUBO01000043.1:23907-75511 GCA_012960245.1 Candidatus Binatota bacterium
CCTTCGCGCACTCCGTCACCGCACACCGGCGGTAACGCGGGCGTGCTGTTGGGATCTGCCGGGTCTGAACCGGCCCGAGTTTCGGTAGTGTCAAAGAACCCGTCTTCGTCCCGATCCAGGGCCAGGCGCGTGCCCGAGCCGGGGGGCACACAGGTGTAAGTTATTTCCTGGCCGGCGGTAGCTGCCAGCAGGCGCACGTCGTCGGCTGCGAGTGCGGGCTCGCCGTTTATATCCAGCGAGAAGCTGCCGCCGTTAAGGTAAAGCGCGCCACGTTGTTCGCCCGCCAGCGTTCCCCTGGCCATGAGCTCGCAGTCGCCGGCTTCGTCGCGGGCAATGAGCAGGTCTATGCGGTCAATTATGGCCTGGGAGTTGAGATTGGCCGGCGTGGCCGTCAGCTGCTGGCCCACGGCCGGGGCCAGGCCGGTGTCGAACGCGAGCATGAAGGCTTCGAGCTGCCGCTGCTCGACGTCGTTGACCTGGAACACCGGTGCCGCGAAGAAATCGAAGAGCGTCGGGATGGCCCCGTCGTGCAGGAATCCGCTCTCGGCCACCTGCGGTCCGGCGGCATTGAACTCGCCGAGCTTGTCGTAGCCGTTACGAAGGTGGGGCACCTTGAATTCCTGCGACTCGCCTTCGAAGGTCGAAAATCCACCGGTGCCGAGCGGCAGGTTGTGGCAGCCTTCGCAGGTGGCGATGACGTCGTGGTTGCCGGTCACAAAAAGGCTGGCGCCGGCGGCTTGCTGGGCGGTGAAGCTGCCGTCGAGATTGGCCACCGGGTTTGGCGGGTAGCGTACTTGCAGGATGAAATCGGTGTAGGCCTGCATCTGTTGGGGCGTAAGCGGCAGGGCCGTGCCCATGAGACCCACAAATGCTCCGTTGAACTGCTTGAAGCTGAGGTCTTCGTTGAGCGGATCGCCGCCGCCGCCGTTGCGGTCGCCGCGCCAGTGCATGGAGCCGGCGCCGTCCATGCCCCTGAGGCTCTGCGTGGTCATCGGGCCCTTGGCGGGATGAAAGGGGTCTCCGCTGCCTATGATGGGGAACGGGTTGGGGTTGGGAACCAGCTGCCCGAAGGGGTCGCCGAGGTTCCAGGCCTTGCGGTCCATGTCGGCCGAGAAGTGACAGGTGGCGCAGGAGTTGTCACCGTGTCCCGAGGTGAGCGTGGAGTCGTAGAGAAAGCGCCGACCGTCGCGTACGTTGGCGGGTTCGGGGTCGTAGCCAAGGGCCACGGTGCCCAGCTCACTGGCGCTGCCGGTGTCCACCAGCGATATGGTCTTGTCAAAGAGGTTGAGAACGTAGAGCCGCGAGTGCCCCTCGTGCAGGGCTACTCCCACGGGGCCCGCGCCCACCGTGATGCGATTGGTCACAGTGCCGGTGGCGTCTATCTCGCCCACCAAGCCAGAACCGAAGGCCGCTATCCAGGCCCGCGTGCCCGCTGCGTTGAAGACGAGGTCGAGCGGCATGCCGAGGCTGTCCGCTCGTTCCGACGGCGGTCCGGGGCTGGTTAAATAATTGACGTGAGGGTTGAGGTGAACCGCCACCGGCGTGCTGCCGCTTATGATGCTGACCCGCTGCTCGGCGATGTGACCGCGCAGCACGGGCTCGAAGCGCACGTGGTTGCGCGCGTCCTGGTTTGTGACGTAAACGTCGCCCGTGGCCGGGTTGACGGCCATGTTGAACAGCATGGAGCCCACCCCGGTGGCAAAGCCGGTTTCAACCGGCGGGTCGGAGTCGGCGTCTATGGCAAACACGTCGCGGTCGGGCAGGTCGAAGGGTACAAAAGCACTCCAGTCGCGGCCGTCGGCGTCGAGCCAGTTGCCCGAGCCATCAAACTTGAGGATCAGCCCGGTCTCGGGCTGGTTGGGCGTTGAGCCTGGCGGAAAGGAAGCCGCGCCGCCGTTGGGCGTGACCAGCACTTCGGGTATGACAACCGTCTGGCTGCCCGAGTGCAGCACGGCCGCGTACACGGTCGAGCCATCGGGCGTGACGGCCAGCGCGCGCGGCTTGTCACCGAACAGCACCACGACGTCCGCTTGCGCGGAGGGCGCGTCGGCATCAATGACCCACACGTCGCTGCGGCCTACGCCGGGCGTTGTGAGCTGCGGATCAAAGGGCAGGGCCTGGCCGCGATGCGCGCAGGCCACGAAGATCTTGTTGCCCGCGCTGCCACCCACCACGATGTCGCGCGGCTCGTCCCCGACCAGGATCGTGGCCACTACTCGCGCGGTGGCTGGGTCGCTAACGTCGACCAGGCTGACGCTGTCTGACAGGTGGTTGGACACCCACAGTTGGTTGTTGCCGCGAGCGGCCAGCGCCACCGGCTCAAGACCAACCGCTACCACGCCAGCCCGGCTGAGGCTGCCGTTGGCCGACACTTCAAAAATCTCGACGCGGTTGTCGTGGGTGTTGGCGGCGTACAGCCGCGTGCCGTCGGCCGAGAGCACCAGCGGGCGAACAGGTACCGACTCGAACAGGGTGTATGATCCCTGGGCGTCGGCCGGCCCGGCGTTCAGGCCGATGAGCGCCGGGGAGACAGTTATCGCCAGCACAAGGCCTGCGAGCAGGCGCGGGAGGGGGCTGCGGAGGCACTGCATTGCACCTGTTTACTGTGCACGCAGGGTGTTTTGCAAGGCCAATTGCGCCTTGCACTGCCCGCGGGGGTTGGAAACAGCGTTTGCGCTTGGATAAACACTCAAGGGCGGCCCTGTTCTATCTGCCGCCGAGTGCGTATTTCCCCAGCCTCGACCGGGGGGGACGCAGCGCCGGCAGGGCAGGACCACGGGCCCGCAAAGGAGATCAAACAAGGCATGGGAAACGCTTACATTCTTGACGCCGTTCGTACGCCCCGGGGCAAGGGCAAGTCCTCGGGACGCCTGCACGAGACCCACCCCCAGGAGTTGCTTGCCACCTGCCTGAGGGCCCTGCCCGAGCGCAGCGACTTCGATCCGCGCGAGGTAGAAGACGTGGTCGTGGGCTGCGTGACCGAGACCGGAGAGCAGGGCGGCTGTGTCGCTCGGCACTCGGTGCTGGCCGCACAGTGGCCGCAGGAAGTAACCGGCGTGTCGCTCAACCGCTACTGCGGCAGCGGTCAGCAGGCCGTCAACTTTGCCATGATGGGTTGCGCGGCTGGTTTCCAGGACCTCGTGGTGGGCGGCGGCGTGGAGAGCATGTCGCGGGTGCCCATGGGCGCCGACAAGTCGGGTCTCGACGGCCACAACCCGGCCTTGAGGGAGTTGCACCCCTTGGTGCCGCAGGGCATTTCGGCCGACCTCATTGCCACCTGCGAGGGTTTTACCCGCGACGATTGCGACCAGTGGGCGGCTTCGAGCCAGGCCCGCTGCGAGCAGGCCGTGGCCGACGATCGTTTCGTTGCGAGCATGGTTCCAGTGTGCAACACCGATGGCGAGGTCATGCTCGACCGCGACGAACACCCGCGACCAGGCACGACGGCCGAGAGCCTGGGTGCCCTGCCCCTGTCGTTCGACCAGATGGGCGACTACGTGCAGAAGGGCGATGAACTCAGCTTTGACCAGAAGGCGGTGTCGGTTTATCCCGAGCTGGACGGCATCAATCACGTGCACCATGCGGGCAATGCCAGTGGCATTGTCGACGGGGCCTCTGCCGTGCTCGTGTGTTCGGATGCCTACCTGGCCGCCCACCCCGGCGCCAAGCCGCGCGCGCGCGTCGTGTCGATGGCCACCATGGGCGACGAGCCGGTCATAATGCTCACCGCGCCGGCCCCGGCCTCGGAGGTCGCGCTCAAGAAGGCCGGCATGACCTGGGACGACATCGATCTCGTGGAGGTCAACGAGGCCTTCGCCGCGGTCGTGCTCAAGTTTCTCAAGGAAACCGGCTATGACGGCGACAAGGTCAACGTCAACGGCGGGGCCATTGCCCTGGGCCACCCGCTGGGAGCCACCGGTGGCATGCTGATGGGTACGGCGCTCGACGAGCTCGAACGCCGCGACGCGACCACGGCGCTTGTGACCATGTGCATAGGCGGCGGCATGGGCATAGCCACCGTTATAGAAAGAGTCTGAAGCAACACGGGCCGTAAAACTACAGGGCCGTAAAACTACAGGGGCCACCACCCCGGGGGGAGACAGGATGAAGATAGGGATATTTGCCGGTGGAGGAGAGTCTACTCTCGAGGAAGCAGTAGAGCGCATAGTACAGGCCGAGCGCGACGGTTTTGCGTCGGCGTGGCTGGCCAACATTTTTGCACTCGATGCGCTCACGGTGCTGGCCCTGGCCGGCCGCGAGACCTCTCGCATAGAGCTCGGCACGGCCGTGGTACCTACTTACCCGAGGCATCCGCACTCGCTGGCCCAGCAGGCGGCCACAGTCAACGCGGCCTGCGGCGGCCGCTTGTCGCTGGGCATAGGACGTAGTCACAAGCTGGTCATCGAAGACATGCTGGGCTTGACCTACGACAAGCCCATCGGCCACATGCGCGATTATCTCGAGGTGTTGCGCTCTTTATCAGACACTGGCAACTGCGCTTACACGGGCGACCAGTACACGGTCAACGCGCCCCTGCAGGTAGAGGAAGGTGTGGGTTTCGGCTTGTTCGTGGGCGCGCTCATGCCGCGCATGCTCGAACTTTGCGGCCAGCTCTGCGAAGGCACTCTCACCTGGATGAGCGGTCCGAAGCATATCGAGAAAAACATTGCGCCGGTGCTCAACGCCGCGGCCTCGGCCGCCGGAAGGCCCGCCCCCCGGGTCATAGCCTCGTTGCCGGTCTGCGTGACCTCCGACGAAGTGCGTGCGCGCGAAGAGGCGGCGAGACTGTTTACCATCTACGGCAGCCTGCCGGTCTACAGGGCCTGCATGGACGAGGAGGGAGCCGACGGTCCGGCCGACCTCGCGCTGGTGGGTGACGCCGGGCAGGTAAAGGAGGCCATCAACAGGGTGCGCGACGCTGGCGCAACTGATTTTTACCCGGCGGTGTTTCCCTCGGGTGTCGAAGGCGAGGACTCCGAACGCGCGTCCTACGACCTGATGGCGTCACTGGGGGGCGAAGTCTGAAAACCGTAGACTACGTAGAGCGTACGCGTGAGCTCTACGAACCGCTGCCGGCTTACCGCTGGGTCGACAACAGCGGCGAGCCCGTGCCCTGGACTCCTCTGTCGCGGCCGCTGGCCGAGTGCCGCGTGGCCCTGGCCGGTTCGGGCGGGGTGCACCTGCAGGGGCAGCAAGCGTTTCACTTCAGCGACGACACCAGCATTCGCGAAATTCCAGCCGACAGCGACAGCGGCGACCTGCGCGTGTCGCATTTTGGCTACCCGGTGGGCGACGCGCGCAAAGATCCGAACTGCGTGTTTCCGCTTGAGCGACTGCGCGAGCTTGCCGACCAGGGTGTCATAGCCGGTGTCGCACCCACGGCCTTTACTTTCATGGGAGGCATATACTCGCATCGGCGGGTGGCCGAAGAGCTCATCCCTGCACTGCTCGACGGCCTGCGCAGCCAGGAGGTCGATCTTTTTCTGCTCGTGCCGGCTTGACCGGTGTGTCACCAGACCGTCGGTCTGGTTGCAAGGGCGGTGGAGGCGGCGGGCATAGCCACCATGACGGTATCGGTGGGCCTGGATATTACCCGCCTTGTGCGGCCACCGCGGACGGCGTTTCTCAATTATCCCATGGGCAACGAAACCGGCCGCCCCGGTCGCGCTGATGAACAACGGTCAATAGTGCAAAAGACCCTCGAGGCTGCGGCGAGTATCAAAAAGGCCGGCGAGATAGTCGACCTCGGCATGGTTATGGAAGGCGAGGCGCCGGGTGGTGGTCCCTGGCAGGACTGGGTGTACACTACAGACTTTCGCGATAGCCTGATGCGGTCGCGTTCGTAGATCTAAGGAGGAAAACAATGACGGAAGCTGGAAGAGACAAGACGCTGAGGGTTTTTGCGCTGCTGTTCGGGTTGCTGGCCATATCTAACTTTCTCAAGCCCCTGCAGTTGAGCCCCGACGTGGGCTTCGTGCTTTTCGGTACGCGACTGGAGGGCAGCGCCAACGCGATTGCCGGCCCGGCTTTCGGTCTCTACCTGGCTGCCTACGCACTGGCGCTGTGGCGACGGCTGCCGGCCGCGCTGCCACTGGCCCTGATCTACGTGGCCTACGTGGCGGCCAACCTCGTATTGTTCAACATGACGCCGCTGGCCGACGACAGCGGGCTGCTCTTTGGCCTGGCCTACACTGCCGTGGCGCTGGGCGTTTCGGGTGGCTCGGCCTGGCTGCTGTGGACCGGCCGCCCCCGGTCCGGCCAGGGCTGACGGCTGGGCTCCCGGGACCGGAAACTGGCCCCCCAGATAACCTGCCCCCCAGTTGGGGGGCAGGTTATCTGGCCATCAACTGGGGCAATTCGCAGCCCGGACACCTTAAGTTCGCCGATAAAAACAAACGAAGGTGCCGGGTTTCCGAGTTTTTGTCCCAAAAAATAATGCCGGGGGTCTGGCACGTTTTCTGCTTTACCCCAAGTATCTTTGCTTGAATTGGGGGGCGAGGAGAAAACAGGTTGATTGAAAGTGCATTAATGGTCGCGTTGTTTATTGCTGTCGGAGTTTTCTTTCCTTCCAGCTGAGACTCAGCGCTAGGGTATTGAAGGCTGGCTGGCCGCCTTCTGGCTGGCCGCCTTCTGGCTGGCCCCAGTTTCCGAGCCAGAGTTGGCGCGTACGAACTGTAGCGAAGGAGTTATCCTGTGATGAATGCTGCTGTAGAAGTAATTCGTACTGGTCGCTTGGTGACCGCGCTTGGCGCAGCCGCCCTGGCCGCCGTTTTCATATTGTCGGCTGTTCCGGCCGAGGCCAAGCGCGACGAGTGTCGCCACGCCTGCAACGACGTACGCAAATCGTGTAAGCGGAGCGCCAAGGCCATCCGCAAAGCCGAGAAAAAGGCCTGCGACGGCGAGCGCAAGACCTGCCGCGTTGATTGCCAGTTTGATTCTGACCCCAAGGATTGCAAGAAGCGCTGCGGCGACGATCGCAAGGATTGCAAGGACAGCGTCAAGGATCTCGAAGATATCGTCAAGAAGGAGTGCAAGGACGACCGCGAGACTTGTCGTAACGCCTGCGAGGCCAACGCCGGTAATCCTTGCTTTCAGGACTGTGGCTCGAGCATGGGTAGCTGCATTTCAACGGCTACTGATACCTACGACGCTTGCCGCAGCGCCTGCCTGGACGACGGCTTTCGCGACGAATGCCGCGACGCCTGCACGGTGGACAGGCTGTTGGCCGGCGAGTCCTGCTCTGCGGTGTTCAACACCTGCCACGCTGCCTGTATCGGCGGCTGAGAGCTGCAGTGGTTCTACTGCTGCGCGGACTCTGGGTTTGGAACCAGGCTTAGAGTTCGCGCACCAGCACGAACCAGCTCGACATCGATTTCTCGTCCTTGGTGGCCAGGCCTATGAATACGTCGTCGGCCACCCGTCGCATGTAATCGATCATGCGGTTGTAAACAAAACGCGATACCCCGCGACCGTTGGGCTTTATGTCCGGCCAGCCTTCGGCGGCTAGCAGGGGCAGGCGGTTGTAGTCAAAAGCGCAGGCCCCCAGCTCTGAGTCGGGCGTGTCGTGGGTGACGTAGTAGCCCGGGCCCACCACCTTCATGGTGGGGGAGCGGTTGTAGCCCCACAGCTCGTTGAGCGAGCTGTCGGCCTGCGAGCTGGGCCGGCAGCAGATCTTTTCAAACTCTGTGAACAAGGGCAGCGAGTTCTTGCCGTGGAAAACAACTGCTTGCATGGCGGGATGATCGATGGGCACGAGATCGCTGGTGACCACCGGGGGGTTGCTGGCCACCAGCTCCCACAATCGACTCTGCACCCGGGTTCCCGACAGCGAGCGCGCAGCCGCAACGGCCCGTTCGAGCGGCAGGCGGTTGAAAAAGTCCGCGAGGTCGACGGCCGACACCGAATCATCGGCGATAATAGAGAGTAGTTCGTTCTGCTTGTCGTCTGCCATTTGCTGCCCACCTCTTAACTTCGCCATGCTAGGTCGCCCGGCCGGTCGTGGCAATGGCAATGGCACCAACCTAAACTCGGCTCGTGTCCGCTTTCAGCCCCACTGTTTCCTGGCGAGACCGCGGCAGCTACGGTCTCAGCGACCGAGTGTTACTGGCTGTCATAGACGCGCTCTGCCCGCACGAAGAACCTTTTGATTTCGACGCCACCAGCGATGTCCTCAGCGAGGTGAAGAGCTTTCTGCCCTTTCTACCCGGCGCGCTCAGGCTGGGCTTGCCCGCGGGTCTCGCCCTGCTCGAGTTTGCAGGAACAGTGCTGCCGCCCCGGGGTTCGTCCCGGGGGCGCTTCACCAGCGCTGACAGGGACTCGCGACGAAACTCCCTGCAAGCCTGGCTGGAGGCTGGCGGTGTACGTGAAGCCATGGTGGCCGGCCTCAAGGCGCTCTCGCTGCTGTGTTTTTACCAGCACCCCTCGGCCCAGGCTTCGCTGGGCATTGATTGGCAGGCGCGAGCCGATCGGCTGACGCTTGAGCGTGGCAAGCTGATGGCCGCCGTGGCTGCGGTCGGCGGCGGTACGGATAAAGCTGCTGCGGATGCCGGCGATGCGGATAGTGGCGAGCAGGGGGCCGACCGGTGAGCGTGGGCCGGCAGGGGCAGGGTATGCTACCGCCCGAGTACTCCCTGGCTTACCCCAACGTGGAGTCCGGCCTCGACCTGGCGCCGCGGCTTTCTTCGCCCCGGGTCTATCACGCCGACGCCGTGGTGGTGGGCAGCGGCGCGGGCGGGGCCCCGGTGGCTGCGCGGCTGCGCGACGCTGGCCTCGACGTGCTCCTGCTCGAAGAGGGCGGGCTCTACCGCACGGCTGATTTCGTGACCGATCCCCTGGAGTCGGCCCGGCGCATGTATCGCGACGCGGGCACCAGCCTCATCCTGGGACAGCCGCCCATAACCTTTGCCGAGGGCAGGTGCGTCGGCGGTTCTACTGTTATCAACGGCGGCATGTCCTGGCGCACACCCGGGCGCGTACTACAGCACTGGGATCGCAAGCTGGGCCTGGACGGTTGCGATGAGAAGAGCATGCAGGGCTGGTTTGAGCAGGCCGAGCGCATATTGACTCCGGAGACCCAGCATCCCGAAACCATAGGAAAACCGCTGGCGCTGTTCGCCGACGCGGCCCGTCGCAAGGGTTGGGACCCGGTCGACAACCAGCGCAACATGCAGCGCTGCATGGGGCTCAACAACTGCGGCTTCGGTTGTCCGACGGGAGCCAAGCGATCGATGCTGGTCACCGAGATTCCTCGCGCGCTGGCCGCCGGTGCGCAGCTGGTAACCAACGCCAGGGTGGACCGCGTACTGAAACGCCGCCGCCGCGTGGCTGGCGTGGCGGGTAGTTTTGTCGACCTTCACGGGCGTAGGCAAGGCCGCTTCGAGGTTCGCGCGCGCCTGGTGGTGCTCGCGGCGGGCGCCCGCAACACGCCGGGCCTGTTGCTCAGGAGTCGGCTGCGCGGTCCGATGACCGGCCGCGGCCTGCACGTGCACCCCAACGCCAAGGTGGTGGGGCTGTTTGACCAGCCGCTCGACAGCTGGGTGGGCACCCACCAGGCCCACCAGGTCCATCGCTTCATGGACGAGGGCATACTCATGGCCGCCGCCGGTGTTCCACCGGGCATACTGGCGGCGGGCATTCCCGGCCTGGGCGAGGAACATGGCCGCTTGATGGCGCGCTACAACCACATGCTGACCGCCGGTTGCCTGGTGGAGGACAGCGGCGAGGGCCGTGTCCGCCTGGGCCCGGACCGCCGGCCGCTGATGACTTTCAAGTTGTCGTCGCGGGATCTCGAGGTGCTGCACCGCGGCGTTCGCCTGCTCGCCGAGGGTGTATTCGAGGCTGGTGCTGAGCGCGTGTTGTTGCCCTTTGCCGATCTTCCGCTGCTCGAGTCGGCAGACGAACTCGAAAAGATTGACCAGCGGCCTCGGTCGCCGCAGGGGCTCGAACTGATGACGGTGCACATAATGGGCAGTTGTCGCATGGCCGTCGAAGAGCGCCACGGGCCCTGCGACCCCTGGGGGCGCGTGCGTGGCATAGAAGGGCTGGCGGTGGCCGACGCAAGCGTTATCCCCTCGCCGGTGGGGCTCAATCCCATGGAAAGCATCGTCGCGTTGGCGCTGCGCAACTGCGAGCGCTGGATCGAGGGCTACAAGAGCCAGGGAGGCAACAGTGCTGTTCACTCGTCCTGACGGCGTAAAACTGGGCGGGCTCGACCCGGTGCGGCGCATGCTGCCCTTCATCCTGCCCACCCGTAACCAGGCCGCGGTACTGTGCCGTCAGCAGGTCGAGGTCGCCCCGCTCCGGGAGTTCCTGGCCGATTGGAATCGCGACCGCGAAGCGGCCCGGCAGGCGACGCTGTTTCATCTCGTGCTCAGGGCGCTCGCCATGTCGCTGCACGAGCGCCCTCGGCTCAACCGCTTTGTCATGGGGGGCAGGCTATGGGCCCGTAAGGGCTTGTGGATTTCGTTTTCGGGCAAGCAGGGCATGAGCGATGACGCGCCGGTGTACACCCGTAAGCGTGAGTTCGCGGCCAACGAGGACCTGGCCTCGGTTGTGGATGGTCTGACCGCGGCATCGGTCAGCGGCCGCTCGGGAGTGGAGACCGATTCGGACAAGGAGGTGTCGTTGCTGCTGAGGCTGCCGGCTCCCTTGCTACGCCTGGTCATCGGCCTTGCGCGCCTGCTCGATACCCTCAACCTGCTGCCGGCCGCCATGCTGCGGGCCGATCCGTTGTACGCCTCTGCCTTCGTCGCCAACCTGGGCAGCGTGGGCATCGACGCCTGCTATCACCACAACTACGACTACGGCAACATCCCTATCTTTGTAACGATGGGGCGGATTCACAAGGCGGTAGTCGTCACCGCCGACGACCAGTTGCAGGCCAGGGAAGTTTTCGAGCTCAAGTTTACTTACGACGAGAGGGTGGAAGACGGTTTCTATTGTGCGCGTGCACTCGAGCGCCTGGCCGAGCTGCTTGCCCACCCCGAACGGCTGCTCGAGGCCCCGGATCTTCCGTTATCTGCCGCTGGCTCCGGTTCGGCTTGCTGACCTGGCCTCTTTGTCCAGCGACGAACAGTTGGTCAGGTATTCGCGCAGGATGCGCGTGGTAGTGCTGCCGCCCTCCATGTTGTAGCCCAGCTCTGGCGGATTATTGTAGCGCGCTTTCTGCACTGCCTTGAGCAGCGATTTGCCGTCGAGCTGCCAGGGCTCAACGACCACCGCCTGGCCTTCTTGTTCGAGGCGCCGGGCCCGGCGGGTCTGGCTGCCGCCCGGCTGCCGGCGCGGGATGATCACGGCCGGTGTTGAATTCTGCAACACGTCGAGGCTGGCGTTGAAGCCTGCCTCTCCGACCACGACCTGGGCCTGGTTCAGCAGCGGGACAAGGTTCTCGACACTGCGCTGTAGTTTCACGTGGCGGCTTGAGCGGGTGAGGTGTCGCAGTTCTTTCCAGTCCTCTTCGGATATGGATGGGCCTGTCACAATCCTGGTCTCAAGGCCTTCTTCTCTCCACAGCCTGCCGTGTTCGAGGGCGGCGAGTTTGAGCAGCTTGGCTGAGTCGTGTCCGTTGCCGCCGCTTACCAGTAGCTCGGGGGTAGGGTTAGGCGGGGCGGGGGTTGAGCGGCTGTCGAGTTCGCTCACGTCGACGAAGCCGGTGTGAAGAATCTGTACCGGCAGGTTCATCGCTTCGGGGCTGCGGTCTTGAATATTCACGTGACTGGGGTCGGTGTGCACGAGCAACATGTCAAAACAGCTGTTGAGCAGCTCCAGCGTATCCTGGTCCACGAAGGCGGGCTCGCCCACGTCATCGGGGCTGCGAACACTGCAGGCCATCACTGGCACCGTGTTGCTGGCCAGGGCGGCGTTTATAAGCGGGACGAGCTCAGAAGCCAGGGTGATGAGCTCCAGCGGAAAACGGTCGACGAGCAGGACCTCGGGGCTGGTGGAGGCAAAAAGATCGAGCAGTTTATCTCGGCGCAACACCAGGGTCTGGTCGAGGTCGCGGCGTCGGTCCAAGGTCTGAATGCCCCCGTCATCGGCTAGCGTGGCCGCCGGCAGCTCTCTGACCAGCACGTTGGCTGGGGCGACAATTCCTTTGGGTATGGGGGAACCCAGCACGAGAGTGACTCTGAAGGACTGGCTGAGGCTGTCGGCCAAGCCGAGGCTGTGACGCAGGGCACCGAGAGACCAGGATGGCTGGCTGTAAAAGAATAGCTTTGGTAGCGGTAATGACATTGTGCGATGCCCCATTGTTTGACCGGTTTGCTTTCTTGACCGGTGCCTCTCACGAAGCAAAGGCCATGCCATTTGCGGGGCGCCGGTAATAGGCTGCTGTTTTGTGCAAGCCAGCAGGGGGGATTCGGAGTTACAGCCCGGTAATAACGTAGTTCCTTGCGCTATGACCCCCTGGGTTCACACTCTTTCGGGGGGGTCAGCAGCAGGGTGAAATGGGGCAAATGGGCTTATTGCACCCAACTGCGTGGGTATATGCCGCAGACAGTAGGCTTGGGTGGTGCATTTCTGCTAGTTAATCCGCAGCATCCGGATTGGCATGATGGTTGCTTATTTTAACCGCGTGTCGCTGTGGTGGTTCCCCCGAAAGCTACTACTTCGGTCACTGGCGGTCGGCGGCGTAAGCCGCCGGCCGTTTTTTTTGTGCCGCGGCCCCCAGCGCTGCAAGCATGAGCAGAACACTTAGCCACGGCAGCCAGTCTCCCCCCAGGCTGTAAGGCCCAGGCCCAGGCCCCGGCTGTACCACGAACAATCCCACGCGCGCCGAACCCGGTCGGAGCGATCCCGCGAGCGAAGCGTCAGCGGCCAGCAGTACGCTGCTGCCGGTGGTCGTTGAGCGCAGCAGGGGCAATCCGTTTTCCACCGTCCTGGGCGTGGTGAAGGCCAGGTGTTGCAAGCGGCCCGCTCCGGCGTCGAACCAGGAATCGTTAGACAGGTTTACCAGCAGGTCTGCCCCCGCGCGCGCCGCGCTCCGTGACGCCCCGGCAAACACAGCTTCAAAGCAGATCAGCGGGGCGATGCTCCACCCGTCGAGTTCAAACAGCACCCGCTTGCTGCCCGGCAGGTAGTCGAGTGGATTGGCGCCTGGCAACCAACCGGGCCTGTACTCCATCCACTGCAGCAGCCTCATCTTGTCGTAGACTTTCCATTCGCCCACCGCGGGGTCGAAGAAGTAGGCCGAGTTGTACAGATGGGCGCGGCCGTCGCCGCGATCTTCGTTGCGCACGCTTCCCAGCAGTACCGCCGCGTTCTGCTGCCTGGCGAGCTCCTCGACGCGTTGCTTGCTGCTCGCGTCGAAGAAGCGGGGTATCGCTGCTTCGGGCCAGACGATGAGGCGCGCGTCGGCAAGTTCGGGTCGGCGGCTGAGCTCGAGCTGGAGATCGAGGTGCGAGCTCTTTTTCGCGGGGTCCCACAGGTCGTGCTGGCCCAGGCCCGGTTGTATGACGGCGACCTTGAGAGGGCTGAGTCCTTGTTCGTCGGCCGCCGGAAGCCCAACGAGAGCCGAGAGTACAAAAACCACGAGCACCGCGCCCGCCACCGCGGCCGAGCGCAGGGCCTGGTCGAGGCGCTGGTTTTCAATCCACGTCACCGCCAGTGCTCCACCGAAGGCTGCCGCCAGCCAACCGGGCAACCAGGTACCGCCCAGGCGGATGAGGGCGTAGGACGAGGGCAGGTCGTGGAAGGCCTGGCCCAGCAGCCCCCAGGGATTGCCGCCCAGCAGGCTGGCGCGGGCAAAATCCCAGGCCGTCCAGGTAAAGGCAAAAGCCACTACGCGTGCGATCGGGGACAGCGGGTGCAGTCTCGAGGCAAAAAGCGCGAGCAGGGCGGTAAAAAGGGCCACGTGCAAGCCGGTAAACCCGATGGCAAGGGCAGCGGCCTCGGCCCCGCCGACCTCAAAATAGCGCAGTGCGGCCTGGGCTATCCATGCCCCGGTTCCACCGAGGGCAAAAGCCCAGCCGAACAGCAGCCCGGCCAGCGCCGCGTGCCAGGGCCTGAGCGGCCTGGCCGGATCCAACAGCAGCAGCGCCAGCGGGGCTGGTGCCAGCAGTGCCGCCCACGAGAGGTCAAACGGCGGAAACGCAGTGATGTATAATAAAGCGGCTGCCAGGCACCGGGCCGGCAGCCGTGCCAGGGGAGGGGGTAGGCTGGAATCCTGCACGGCAGGTCTCTCGATACTCGCGGGCTGATATGACTGCAAGCAAAGAAAGCCGTTTCGCAACGATACTCGCGCCGGGCCTTGTACAGGTCCTGGTCGCGCTCGTAGCCTCGGTGGTGGTCGCGACTGCGATTTTCGCTTCGGTAGACCGGGTGGGCAAGAGTTTTCCCGGCTTCTTCGTCTGGGAGAACCTGGTTGTACCGGCGCTGGGCGAAGCCAACTGGACCGGCGCGGAATCGGGCGTGGAATACCTGTCGTGGCTGCGCTCGGCCGACGGGCGCACGCTGCGCAACGGGCGCGAGCTCACCGAGATGGTGGAGGGGCTGAGCCCCGGTACCAGCCTCAGCTACATTTTTGAGAAAGAGGGACGGCTGACGGAGGTCGAAGTCGAGGTGATGCGTTTTGGCTGGCGCGAGTGGGTCTCGGTGCTGGGCCTGTTCAACTTTGACGCCGCAGCGCTACTCATCCTGGGCATAGTTGTTCTCTACATGAAGCCCGACGACCCGGCCGCGCGCGCGCTGTTTCTCTTCAGTGCCAACGGGGCTGCTTACCTCGCGGCTTCGGCCGACATGCAGGGCAGTTACCTACTGCGGATGCCGTACTTCTTTTTCTTCAACCTTGTACCAGCCACTACCTTCTACCTCGTGAGTTGTTTTCCGGTGGGTCGCATCAGGCGGCGCTGGGAGGACGGGGTGTTCGCGGCCTTGCTCGGCCTGGGCTTCGCCTACGGGATTGCCACCAACTACTTCTATTTTCGCGATCACGATCTCTTGCTCGTCCTCGAGCGAATGAGTTACCTGCCCGTAGCGCTGGGCGCTGTCATGGCCCTGGCCTTCTACGCCTACTATTTTTTCACCACCGACAGCCTGGTGGTCAGGCAGCGCACCAAGGTGGTGTTGTTCGGCACCGCGTTGGCGTTTGCCCCGATGGCCGTGGTCCTGCCGGCCGTCTTTGTCGGCGGCGCGGCCTTGCCCGTGAACCTGAGCACGGTGCTGTTCGTGGTCTACCCGGTCAGTATTGGCTACGCGGTGGCCCGCCACGACCTCTTTGGCATAGACAAGGTGATCAAGCGCGCCCTGGTCTACACCGTGCTTTCAGCCCTGGTGCTGGGCGTCTATACACTGACCCTGGGTACGGTGGACTACCTGTTCGAGGGCCTGACGGCCGCCGCTTCGCGGGTGGCCGAGGGCGTGCTCATCCTCGGCCTGCTCGTGGTGAGCAACCCCAGCCGCGCGCGCATCCAGGCCTTCGTTGACAGGATGTACGACCGGCGCCGCTACGATTATCGCGGGGCGGTAAGGTCGGCGTCGCGCAGCTTCAGCTCTATCCTCATCTTTGAAGAACTGGTTCGGTCGGTGCTCGAGCTGGTGGACGAAACCCTGCAACCGGTGTGCGCCGACATACTGTCGGTCGACGAAGACGGCGCCGTTTACCGCCGCGGCCGCCTCGTGCACGCGGCCGGAGGGCAGGGCGGCGTGCGCACGGGGCTGGGTGGCGCAGCTGCCTCCAGCCTGGCCCCGCTGGCGAGGGAGTTGAATCAGGTCGACCTGCTGGCCGAGGCCCAGCAGGCCGGCGATGGTCACGAGGCCGACGTTGAGGCAGCCATGCTCGACCTTGACGCGGTGTTCGTTCTGCCCATGAGACTGGAGGGTCGACTGGTGGGCATGGTGTCGGTCGGCCAGCGGCGGGCGGGCGGTTATCACGGCGGCGACGACGTCGAACTGCTGCGGACGGTTTGCGACCAGCTGTCGGTGGCACTCGAGAACGCGCAGGCCTATTCGCGTATCGATCAGCTCAACCGCGGGCTCGAGGAAAGCAATCTCGAGCTCAACCGTACCAACGTCGAACTGCGCGAGACCCAGGGATTGCTGGTGCAGAAAGAACGCCTGGCAGCCGTTGGCGAGTTGTCGGCCGCCGTCGCCCACGCCATACGGAATCCGCTCGCGGGCATCAAGGCCGCAGCCCAACTGGCTATATTTGAAGCCGACGATGAAGAAAGCTCCGACCCGGACGAACAGGTCGCGCTCAGGGACATAGTGTCGGAGACCGATCGTCTCAGCGACCGCATAGCAGCGTTGCTCGATTACTCGCGTCCCTTTGAGCCCAGCCTCGCGCCTGGATCGATGGAGAAACTAGCTGGCGAGGTCATGGCCCTGTCAGCCGGCAAGGCGACCGAGCGGTCCATTGAGCTCCACCACCAGCCCGAACCCGGACAGCCGCTGGTGCTGATGGACAAGGTGCTGTTCGAGCAGGTGATAATGGAGTTGGTGGCCAACGCCCTCGACGCGTCTCCCGACGCGGGCAGGGTGCAGCTGACCAGCGGCCACGACGAAGAACACGCGTGGCTCGAGGTGACGGACAGCGGCGCGGGCATAAAGCCAGACAAGGTTTCGCGTATCTTTGACCTGTTCTTCACCACCAAGGCGGGGGGCACGGGCTTCGGGCTGGCCACGGTCAAAAAGATCGTCGACCAGCACGGCGGTACGGTTACGGCTGAGAACGCGGAGCAGGGCGGGGCGATCTTTCGCGTAGAGCTCCCCCGGGCCTGAACCAGCAGCGCGATGGTGGGAGTTGCGCGCGGCGCTCAGCGCAGCGCGTGCTTGTCTAGCCGGTAGCGCAGCGTGTCCCTGGACATCCCCAACAGCTTGGCGGCCTGCACCTGGTTGTTGTCTGCGTATCTCATCGCGCTGGTGAGCAGGTTGGCCTCGACGGTTTCCAGCGGAATCGGCCCCTGCGAGAAATCGACCTCAAAGTCGGCCGTTGCCACGGTGCCCGTGTTTTGCGTGCGAGTCCCGGCAGCCGGAAAAAATGCGAGATCCTGGACTTCGAGGTCACCGCCGTTGTGCATCACCAGGGCGCGCTCCAGGGTGTGGCTGAGCTCGCGAATGTTGCCCGGCCAGGGGTAGGCAAGCAGGGCCCGCATGGCGTCGGCACTTATCTTTGGCGCGGCCACGCAGTAGTCGGCCGCGTGTTGGGCCAGGAAGTGTTGCGCCAGGATCTTGATGTCACCTTCGCGTTCCCTCAGTGCGGGGAGCTTGATGTTGACCACGTTGATGCGGTGAAAGAGATCCTCGAGGAAGTTGCCTTCGGCGACCTCTTTTTCCAGGTCCATGTGGCTTGCCGCCACTATGGTGCAGTTGATCTTGCGGTCGCGGGTGCTGCCCAGGCGACGCACGACCTTTTCGTCGATGATCTTGAGCAGCTTGGATTGCAGGGGGCGGGCCATGTGGCCGATCTCGTCGAGAAACAGCGTGCCGCCGTCCGAGGCTTCGACCAGGCCGGTCTTGGATGTATTGGCGTCGGTAAACGCGCCCTTCTCGTATCCCATGAGCTCGGCCTCGAGAAGGTTCTCTGGAATGGCCGTGCAGTTGACCTCGATGAAGGCCTGGTCGGCCCGTGGCGAGGCGTTGTGCACAGCCCGCGCCACCAGTCCCTTACCTGTTCCCGTTTCACCCGCGAGCAACAGGGTGGGGCCTTCGCCGTCGGCCTTTTTCATGCCGGCGAGCCTGGTCACCAGCTGCCGTACCTGGTCGATGGCCGGCGACCGGCCGATGATGCCCCCCTGCTCGGGTACCGACAGGTCGCGTTCGCGGTAGTATTCGAGTTCCCGACGTACGCCGGCACCTTCCAGGCAGCGGTTTATGACGAGGGCGAGTTCGTGCAGGTCGACGGGCTTTCGCAGGTAGTCGGCCGCCCCGTCGCGCATTGCCTTCACGGCGTCTTCCACCGTGCCGTAGGCGGTCATCATGATCATGACCACATCCGGCCAGGACTCGTGCACCCTGGCCATCAGTTCCATGCCACTCATGCCCGGTAGCCTGTTGTCGGTAAACAACAGGTCGGGGGGACCATCCGGGATCACCGCCAGGGCCTCTTCAGCCGTTTCGAACTCACGGGCCTGGTGGCCCAGCTTGACCAGGGCGCGGGCCAGCGTGCGCCGCAGCACCTCCTCGTCTTCAACCAGTATTATGTCAGCCATTGTCTAGTCAGCTCCTCTGCCTGCCGGTCAGCGGCCAGCAGTCAGCAGTCAGCAGGCTCGCCAGCTTCGAGCGCCCCCCCCGTGTGGGGCCCGGCTGAACCCACATTGGGGCAAATCACTCACTCCAGTGTAGCCAAAAAGCGCCATAAATAAAGGCTCTACTACTTGGCACAGCAACTGCATGCAAGTTCCGTGAACGGACAGGCCCGCTGCGGTTTTTCCAATACCAGCAAGGCTTAGAGCCTGCCAGTGGCAGGTTCTGCCGGGCTTCAGTTGGGATCGCGGAGGGAAAAATTTTCCCCGGATGGGGGGCCATGAAGGTTGAGGTGTGCTTTTGCCGTTGACTATCATGCTTTCTGGATGGAGTGTTGAATCGGAGTAGAACTTGAGATTCTCTATTAAAACCCGTGCTAGTTGGCGCTTGCTGGCCGCAGTTATACTGCTGGCGGCCTGCCCCTGCGCGCAAGCAGGCCTCACCGACCCCAACCTTGCCATAGGCCGGGTTACGGCCACGCCGTCGGGCTCGGGCTCGGTGGTCGACGTTGTGGGCAACTGGGAGTTTGACGCGCTCATGCAGGTGGAGTTTCCGCTGACGCTGGTAGCGAGCCAGGGCGAAAACTTCGTGCGGATACCTGTTGACGGCCAGGGAGCGGACAGCGGCAGCCTGCCAGCACTGGTAGACGGGCTCGACCCCTTGGAGATCGAGGCGCTCGAAGCCGCGGCTTTGCCGGCGGCCGAAGCGTCGCTGCTGCGCGTGGAGCCGCATCGCATCACGGTGGCGCTGCCGGCACTCATCGGTGACGGCCTGGTGTCGATAGAAATTTACGTGGTCGTACCCGACCATGGTGGATTTGTGAGCAACCGCGTGTCGGTTGAAGTTGCGGGGATAGATCCGTGAGGCGTGTTTTACCCAGGCTGCTTGTAGCTTCGACTGCCGTCCTCTTGCTGGGCTCCCCGGTGGCGGGCCAGGTTTTCAACGGCGACCCGGTAGATCCGGCCACGGGCCTGGCCTATCCCATGCTGCCCGGCCTCGAGCTGGCGCTGCCCGGACCCGACCTGCGCTGGAACACCGGCGACGAAAGCATCGATACTTCAATCACGGGCGACGTTGACCTCGTGATACGCGTGGGTACGGTGAACTCCGCTGTTATTCCCGCGCCGTCTTCGCCGCTGCAACAGGTGTCGGCCGGTGGCCTGGGGGCCGACGGCGGGCAGTTGCTGCCTTTCACAGTGATGGCGAGCGACGGTTCGCTGCCCGGTAACGTTGCCAGCTCCTCGGAGCTCGACTCCCGCGGCGTGGCCGTGTTTGCCTTTGCTGACCTCGACGGCGACGGGTTCATCGGACCCACCGACTCCGACGGCTCGGCCGACAATGCGCTCGAGCTGCAGGAAGCCTGGGCCTACGCGGCGCAGCAGACCGGCTTGCTGGTCGCCGGTCGCAGCCAGGGTACCATCGGCCTGCAGCTGGGAGCTCCGGCCAGCATGGGCGGCCTCACGGTGGCTCTTTGTGCCGGCGCCTACACGGGCGTAGACGGCAACAGTCTTTTCATTGACGGCACGCCCTTGTTTACCGCCTGGCCGTTCTACCCGCCGCTTGATCCGGCCAGGGTGGTGGGCAACGGAAACGCTCCGCCGCCCGACCCGCTGCTGCCCTCGCACGTAAAGTTTGAACCCGGACACAACTGGCTTCCCCCTCCCGGCCATCCGCTGGTGGGTACTCCCTTTGCTTTGCCGCTCGACGGTAGCTCGGTGTCGATAGACCGGGCCGTGGTCTTTAGCGGAGAAGCAGTAGGAGCCGCCTTGTTCGTGGAGGTCGACCCGACTGCTTTCATGCCGGGTGCTCGCAACAGGCTCAGGCCGGCACCGTCGATAGACGGAAGCGGCAGGGTCCTGGTTCTGCCGGTTGAAACGACGAGGCTGGCCGTCGACGGGGCTGTCAGCCGACGGACTTACAGGCTGCTACCGGTTGACTCGCTGGGCAACGTGGCTGACCCGCCCGTTACAGGATTGTGGCTTACGCTCAGAGCCAGCGGCGCCGTTGCTGTGCATTCGCCCGATGCCGACGGCGACCGCTTCCACGAGAGCCTGGTGCTGGTGAGCGCGGCTGGACTGCAGGTGACTCTCGACGACGTGGGCCTCGACGGTACCGGGCGAATTGAAGTAGTGCAGGGCACTTCGGGCGCACAGCGGTTACTGGCGGTAGCCGGTGCGCTGGCCACAGACAGCGACGGCGATGGCGTTGGTGACGATGGCAGCGGCAGCGGCGTGGAAGGCGACTTTTTCTGCAACGAAGAGCTCGTCAGTCTCGGCGCGCCCTGCGATGATAACTGTCCCTTTACCATCAACCCTTCCCAGTTTGACGACGATGGCGACGGCGTGGGCGACTGTTGCGACGGATCATGCGTCATAGACCCGGCCGGCGACGGCTGTTCGGAGTGCGCGCCCGCGTCCCCGGATTTCGCCCCGTCGAGGTCGTTCTCGCGCGCGGTCTTGAAGCTTCGCAATCCGCCGAACGGCCAACCCCAGAGAGTTCGTTTGCGCGCGCTGTTTACGACCAGGACCGGTGGCTCGCTGGCTCCCGACGCAGAACTGCTGACGATACTGTTGGAGAAGGACCAGGTGGAGCTATACCGCGGCGTGCTCGATTCGCAGATGGAGCCTGGCGCCGGCATGACCCCGGGCTACTCGTATCGCGACAAGGCTGGCCTGGTCGATGGGCTGCGCAGGGTTCGCTTGAAGAACAGCTCCTTGTCGCGCTGGCGTGTAGCTTTAAAGGCCCGCGGCCTGGGGCTGCTGGCCAACCCCGGCCAGGGTACCGTGCGGCTGTCGCTGGATATAGGCGACGACGCCTTCTCTCTGGTCTTTGACTGCCAGTCGGGTGGTGTGACCACCCGCTGCCGTTATCGCGGCGCTAGCTGAGCGGCGGTCTATTTCTTTTAGGGCTATCGCCCTGCTCGTCCGCAATCCCTCTGCGGACTGTCTCTCCTCTGCCAAACCCGCCTGATGGTCTTATCCAGGCGTGCCTTTGAGGGCCCTGTTTCTACTTACCCCTTGCCCCGGCAGGGGGGGGGGAAGCCCCATCTGCGGGGGAGTTGCCCCACTTTGCCACCTCTGATGGGGGGTAGGGGCGCTGGTTTTTCCCTAAAATCGGGTTTCCGCCGTTGGTATGCCGATTGCTTATAGGGAGGCACCCCCTGGGCGTTTTTGGGGATAAATAAGCCCCTGGGAACATAAAGGAGGAACGGAAAATGATTACAAGAATAACTGCAATAGCAGGGATGGTAGCGATGCTGCTTCCCTCGGTAGTGGTAGCTGCCGTGTTGAACGTGCCTGGGGAATTCTCACGCATAGACGACGCGGTTGATGCTGCTTCTGCTGGTGACACGATCGTCGTCGCACCGGGTACGTACACCCGGCGCGTACGCGTTCGCAGGGTCGATAACCTGACCATCGACGGTGGCGGGGCTGCCATCATGCAGGTTGACTCTGATGACGACGCATTTCGGGTGCGTGAGTCTGACAACGTCACCATCAACGGTTTCATCATCAACGGTGGCGAGCGCGGCGTGAGGGCAAAACGCTCTTCGGGCCTTACCGTGACCAATAACGAAATGAACAACGTTGAGGAAGGCGTGCGACTGCGCGAGTGCTCTGGCGCCAGCGTTGTGGGCAACACCGTTAACGGCACCAGCAGGGGCCGTGGTATACGGATCGATAGGTCCGACGACGTAACTGTCGACGGCAACGCGATCTCAGGTGCGGCGCGTGAAGGCTTGAGGGCCAAGCGGGCCAACGGTCTCTGGATCACCAGCGGTAGCTTTGACGGTAACCGCGGTGGCGTGAGACTGACCCGTGTGGGCGCTGGCAGCAGTGGCTCCCAGCTGACCGGGGTAACGGCCAACGGCAACACGCGTACCGGTATCAGGGTCAAGGGCGATGCTGGCACCTCGGTGTCCGGTAACACGGCTAACGACAACGGTCGTTACGGCCTGCGCCTTGAAGGATCCTCGTTCTCGCTGGAAGCTGCCCAGGCAGACAACACTGCCAGCGGTAACTGCAGCGGTGACTTCCGCGTCAACAACCAGACCGTGGGTGGTGGCTGTGGTGACTCGACATCGACGAGTTCCACCAGCAGCACGAGTATGCCCGGAAGCTCGACCACGAGTATGCCCGGAAGCTCGACCACGAGTATGCCCGGAAGCTCGACCACGACCATGCCTGGCACGTCGACCACGAGTATGCCCGGAAGCTCGACCACGACCATGCCTGGCACGTCGACCACGAGTATGCCCGGAAGCTCGACCACGACCATGCCTGGCACGTCGACCACGAGTATGCCCGGTGCCTCGACAACCACGGTGATCGCGCCGACAACCACGGTGATCGCACCGACCACCACGGTGATCACTCCGACCACCACGGTGATCGCACCGACCACGACGGTTCCCGCGACCTGACAGGTTAACAATCCGTACCTCGGCTGGGGGCTGACTATAGCCACCCGCCTGCTGGCAGGGATGGAGCCCGGGATCGAAAGATCCCGGGTTTTTTCTGTTTGGGGCTGGTCGAAAGCCGACCGCGGGGGCCTATTCGCAGCTCTCGCGTGTGGTAGGACTGCGCTGGCAGGCCATGCTGTCGCGCATGCCCGCCGACACGAAGGCGCAGGCGTTCATGATTGCCGCCTGCCGAGCCTCGGCCACGGTGCTTGCCGCTACCGTGCGGCACTTGTCTCGGCCCTTGTAGCTCACGCAGACCTCGCAGCTGTGTTCCGACATCTGTACCGTGCCGTAAACCAGCACTACGGCGAGACCGCCGAACAACAACAGCCCCGCCA
The DNA here is from genome assembly GCA_012960245.1 of Candidatus Binatota bacterium. Taxonomy (NCBI): domain Bacteria; phylum Candidatus Binatota; species Candidatus Binatota bacterium. The sequence goes on from DUBO01000043.1 coordinate 46,885, forward strand.
GGCCCGCGCGTGGAATCTTTATGGCCATCGGGGAGCAAGTTAGCAGTCGTCGCCTTGAGCGGCAACGCGCGGGCGGGTCTTGGACGGGGGACGCGGCGAGTCTATAAAGCCCGTGTGAGCGACGAATCCGGATCGATGGCGCAGGCCGAACGCCTGCTACGCGGACTCAACGAAACGGGCGCCGCGCCTCTCGAGCTGGTCGAGAAGCTGGCCGAGCTCGCCCGCGGTGGCGCCGAGGCGGCGCTGCTGGGGGCGTTGCAGTCGAGCGAGGGCGATCGCAGGCTTGCCGCAGCCCTGGCGCTGGCCCGCGCGGGCCTGGTTGGTGCGGCTAAATCCGGCACTGTATCTGCCGGCACTGTATCGACCGGGGCAGTATCGACCGGGGAGCAGGTGCAGCGGGCCTTGCTCGCGGGCCTTGCCGACACCCGCAGCGACAGGCGCTGGGCCGCTACCGTGGAGCTGGCTGGCCTGCTGGTCTCGGCGCCAGCCGCCTTGCAGCTGCTCAGTGTTCTTTCGCGGGAGGGGAACCCCCTGCAAAGGCGAATGGCGTTTTACTGCATGGCCCGCGCCAGGGCGGGTGAAGAAACGGTTTTGCTCGACGGGCTGGCCGACGAGGAATCGCTCGTGGTGCTGGCGGCTCTTTCGGCCCTGGGGCGGCTGGCCGGCATCTCGGACGCTGCACTGGCGTCGGTCGAGCGCCTGGCCGATGACCACTGCGATTCAGCGGTCAGGAGAGCGGCGTCGGAGTACGCCCGGAGGTTGAAGAGATGACAAGCAGCAACAGCAACACCGAAGAACTGGCAGCGGCTCACTGCTCGCCCTGCGCCGAGGGGTCACCGGCCATGGACGCGGGCGATGCCGCCGAGCTGCTCGAGGCGCTGGATGGCTGGAGTATACAAGACGGGCACCACCTGCAGCGCAGCTGGGAGTTCAAGAATTTCGTAACAGCCCTGGACTTCGTCAACCGGGTGGGCGAGGTCGCCGAAGCCGAGCAGCATCACCCGGACATCACGCTCGCCTGGGGAAAAGTGGAGGTCTGCGTGCACACCCACACCGTGGGCGGCTTGAGCCGCAACGACTTCATACTTGCTGCCCGCATCGACCAACTGCGGCGCTGAGTCTACCGGCTACCGAGTCTACCGGCTGCCGAGCGGCCGTCGGCGCGTTTCAGTGCAGCGTGTCGGTGGCCGGGTCTTCGTCGCCTTTGCCGCCGTTTGCCGCGTCGGCCTTGGCCTTACCCGCCTTGCGGGCTTTGGGCTTGGTCGTCTTGGACTTCCTGGCCTCTACCCGGGCGGGCTCTTCGCTCGAACTACTGTCGTGGGCGACATCGGCGGCCGGTGACTTGTCCTGCCTCGCCTCCAGCCAGCTGCCGTAGAGCCATCCCAGGAACCGGTCGGCCGCGTCTATGACGGCCTGGCTGCGCAACGAGGGAAATATCTCGAAGGCGTGCTGGGCACCGGGGATCTCGGCGTACAGTACCTTCTCGTTGGAGGCTTCTTCGAGCGCCGAGCTGAACTGCCTGGCTTCTTCCACCGGCACCAGGCTGTCGCGTTCGCCGTGTATGATGAAAAACGGCGGCGCGTCTGCGTGCAGGCGATCAAGCGGCGAAGCCTTGCGGTACTCGTCCGGCGCTTCTTCGATGGACGCCTTCATTACCTTTTCCTCGAGCACCTTGAGCAGGCCCTGGTTGTAGAGGTTGGCGTTGCGGTTGGTGAAGTCGTAGACGCCGTAGAAGGGTACGCAGCCGGCTACCGAGGTGTCGACGTCTTCAATACCGGGTTGGTACTCGGGGTCGTTGGCCGTCAGTGCTACCAGCGCCGCGAGGTGTCCGCCCGCCGAGCCGCCGGTCACGACAAGGAAGTCGGGGTTGGCCCCGTAGTCGGCGCCGTGTTCTCGTATCCAGGCTATCGCGTGCTTTATGTCGACCAGGTGGTCGGGGTAGGTGGCGTGCGGGCTGAGCCGGTAATCGACGCTCACGCAGACCCAGCCGCGTGAGGCCATCTGCTGCATGAGCGGGAGTCCCTGTTCATTCTTGCTGCCGATGACCCAGCCGCCGCCGTGAATCTGCAGCAGGGTGGGGCAGTTGGAGGGAGCTGAGCGGCTGCGGTAGACGTCCAGCCGCAGGTTGATGCCGCGCACGCGCCGGTAGTGGATGTCGGCCACGCGTTCCACGTCGGGCAGGGCAATGGGAAACGGCCGCACAACGGGCTTCCAGCGGATCTCGCTGTCAAAGGCTTGCCGCCTGTCGTCGGGGACCGTGTCGCGGTAGTCGGCTCCAAGGCCACGCCTGAGCACCGACTCTACCAGCGCGGGCGTTTCAGTGGCGCCCCACCACTCCTTGAGCAGGGCGACCCAGGAGCCCAGCAGCAGGAGCATGCCGATGTTGCCAAAAAGCGAATCCAGCGCGCCGCCCGAAACCAGCATCATGGCGAGCAGGGCCTGCAGCGCGACGTGCTGAGGGGCGAGCTCGCCCACTATCCACCCGGCAAAGAAACTCAGCGCCGAGGCCTTGTCGCCGGTGTAGGTGGGCCGGTAAACATTCCAGGTAAACCAGGCGCTCAGGGCGCCGAGTATCAACATCATCAGGGCCATAGGGGGTCTCCGTGGGGCCGCGTCAGCCGCGGCCGCGGCCCGAGCCTATAAGCGGGGCTGTTCTTACGCCAGCCCCACCCGCGCGGTCCCGTCAACGGTTCCAGGGCTGGCTTCCAGGGGCAGCGGCCGGCGGTCAGGGGTCGGCGGTGACAGCGCCGCTGGCTTCCTGCCAGGCGCGGCTGACGACGAAGTCGCGATCAAGCTTGAGCAGTAGCGGGATTTCCATCGTGTCGTAACCTTCGTCGAGCTCCAGCCTGGTCATGGCCAGGGTTTTCTTCAGCGTCCATCCCGCCGCGGCGGCGCGCTGGCCCTGCTCCCAAAGCTCGGCCATGAAGTCGCGAAAAGCTCGCAACCCCGCGCGGTCGGTGGCCTCGCCGTGACCGGGTATGACGCGGTCGAAGTCGAGCTCCAGCACCCTGTCGACGGTGGCCGCCCATTCACGCACCGAGCCGCCTGCCTCGAGATCGATGTTGGGATAGCGCTTGTTGAAGAACAGGTCGCCGGTGTGCAACACTCGGTCTTCCACGAACAGCACCACGAGATCGCCGTCGGTGTGGCCTCGCCCGGGGTAAAGCGCGCGGATGGTTTTGCCGCCGATGCTCATCTCGTGCCGGGTCTCAAAAGTGGTGTTGGGCAGCTTGCGGTCGTCGCCCTCCCAGAAATCGGCATCACGGGTTAGCATGTGGTGGAGGGTGCGCTCGGTGGCCACTACTTTGGGCGCGCCGTCGAAACCGGGATTGCCGTGGCTGTGATCGAGGTGGTAGTGGGTGTTGAGTATGGCCTGCACCGGGCCGCCGCCCAGTTCTTCGGCAAGCTCACGGATGGCCTCGCCCTGGAAAGCGAAGGTCATCGTGTCGACTACCACCGCGCCCTCCGACGTCGCCAGCACGGCAACGTTGCCGCCAAGGCCCTGCAGCATGTACACGTCACCGCTGACCTGCTCGTGTTCGAGCCCCGACAGCTTCCAGCGCAGGGCACCCACGGTAACGGCCGCGAGCAACGCCACGACGAGCAGCGCTCGTAAGCCTTTCTTCATCCTATCGCCCGGTCCCCGCGCCTAGGCGGCTTGCTGGAATAATTCGCGTTCTTCCGCGATGAGTTTGGCCACAGTCGGTCGTTCGACGACGCGCTGGTACAGCCCGGCGAGCCCTGGCCAGCGGGCGCTGTCCACCAATTCCGAGGCGTGGGCCATGTTGATCAGCATGCTCACGACCGAGATGTCGGCTATCGAGAAGTCGCCGGCCAGGTAGTCGTTGCTGCCCAGTTCACCTTCTATGTAGTCGAACAAGGGCGGCAGCTTCTCGTCGATGGCGGTTCTGACCACCGACTCGTCGCAGTCCTTGCCGAAGAAGGCCGGGCCGACCACGCGTTGCCTGAAGATGTCGGGTCCGATGACACTCACCAGCGCCGTGTCGGCGTACTCTTCAAACCAGCGCGCGCGAGCCAGCAAGCGGGCGTCAACCGGGTATACGGCCGGGTCGGGGTGTGTTGCCTCGAGGTAGGCAATGATCACCGACGAGTCGGGCATGGTCCAGCCGTCCTCTTCGAGCACGGGGATCTTGCCCAGCGGGCTGATGGCGGCAAAGGCGTCGTCGCCTGCGCCCGGCATTATGGGGTTGAGATCGTAGGGGAGGTTTTTTTCTTCGAGCACGATGCGCACCTTGCGTACGAAGGGGGAAGGGCCGATTCCATGGATTTTTAACATGCTGTTTTCTCCTGCCGTTGTTTTTTGCAGGCTACACAGCCTGTCGGAACAACGGGGACACGCCGACTATAGGGAGCTACCCGCGGCTGCGACAAGGCTCGCTGCTCAGTTTGTGCTGTCTTCGTCGAGGTCCGCGAGTCCCGCACGCGCGTAGCGGGTCACCATGGCGGTGACGGCCACCGTGGCCAGCAGGCCCACGAGCATGGTGGCGTACCAGCCTGGTCCATGGCTGCTGTTGCCACCGGCGAGTTGCACGGCTTCGCCGCCGGCCGCGCCGTAGTAGACGTACAACAACGTGCCCGGCAGCATGCCGGCGCAGGCGAGCAGGTAGTCACGGGCGCGTATCGAAGTGAGACCGAGCGCGTAGTTGAGCAGGTTGAAGGGGAACAGCGGCGACAGTCGCAACAGGAAGACCACGCGCAGGCCACGCTGTGCAACGGCCGCCTCCATGCTGGCCAGGCCCGGTCGCTTGCGCAGGCGGCTTTCGACCGCCGGGCGGGCGAGGTAGCGCGAGACCAGGAAGGCGAGGTTCGCTCCCAGCGTGGCGCCGACCATGACCAGGGCGGTTCCGTTTGCCACACCGTATACGGCACCGGCGGCAAGCGTCATGAGCGAGCCCGGCACCATGGCAACCGTGGCCAGCGCATAGACGGCGACGAACACCGCGGCCCCGGTAGTGCCGCGACCGCGAATCCACTCGAGCAAAGCGGGCAGGTCGTCGCCGGCCAGGTGGGCCACGGCGGCCAGCCCCAGCAGCGCAGCTACGGCGACTATACTCCCCGCCTTTGCACGGCCACACGTTTTACCGGAAGTGGGCGTGGTTTCCCCGGCTGTTTTTCTGCTTGCTCGGCGGCTCATTTAACGCTCTATCTTCGCTCGTTATCCGTGTTTGTTCCAACTTTGTAACAACGGCGAATATAACGAGCCCATTCGGTCTTGAAAATTCGCCGCCCTACTTACTAATAGTGGGGGGTGTCGAATGAATTGAAATCGTGGCTGCGACCTGTGGGGCTTACAAGGGAAACCCTGTCAGTGCTGCTGTTGTCTGCGTTGTTCCTGGGGGCGCCGGCCTGCACGCCGGTGCTGCAGACCCCGGTGGTCTCGGCGGCGGCGGTGAGCGAGGAAGGCCGACGCCAGAAGGAGCTTTTCGTCGAGCTCTTCCAGGCACGGCGACAGCGCCTGTCGCGTGTTGCATCGCGGCTGCGCGTGCAGGGCGTGGAGCTTTGCGGCGAACAGGTTGGGCCTTACTACGGCTTACTCGTACGCAGTCGCGATGACATTGCCGAGAACTTCAGGGACGCGGCCACGACCGTGCTTGGCCTGGGCAAGCGTCCGACTATCGAGCTGATCGAATCTGGCTCGCCGGCCGAGACGGCCGGCCTGAAGACGGGCTGGGTCGTGGGTTCGATCAACGGCCACGCGGTGCACAACGGCGAAGAGGTGGCGCGCTTCACCGAGGAGGCGAGGGCTGCGGGGGCTGCGCTTGAGCTCGAGCTCGGGGGCGAGCAGGCCGGCCGGCGGGTGACGGTAGAGCCGGTGACGGCCTGCGCGTTTCCTGTGATTATGAAGGTGGGCGATCCGGTAAACGCTTTTGCGGACGGCAGCCGCGTAGTCATCTTCAGCGGCATGATCAAGTTCGTGGAAAGCGACGAGGAGCTGGCGCTGGTGGTCGGCCACGAGATGGCGCACAACGTGCTCAGCCATGTACGCAAGCAACAGGGCAACTACGCGGTGGGCCGACTGCTCGGGCTGCTCGTTGATATCGGCGCGGCCGCCGCCGGCGTCAACACGGCGGGTACCGGCGAGATGATGGGCGCGTCTATCGGCGCTAACGCTTCCTCGCTGGGTTTTGAAGCCGAGGCCGATTACATGGGCATGTACGTTGCGGCCCGCGCCGGTTACGACGTGTCGGGGGCGCCGATGCTCTGGCGGCGCATGGCCGTTGAACACCCGGGGTCTATTGATGGCGCGTTCATGGCTTCGCACCCGAGCACCACGGAGCGCTTTGTTGCCCTCGAGCAGACGGTGGACGAGATCAAGCGCAGGCGTGCTGCCGGTGAAGAACTCATACCCCTGCGACTCGAGGAGTAATCAGGGGCGGCCAGCGGCCAGGCGCAGCGTGTCCGCGTAGCCGCGCACGATACAGGCCCCGTCGAGTACACCGCGCTCCTTGAGCAAACGGTGCATGGTGGGCAGCCTGTAAAGCGGCACCGCCATGAAGAGGTGGTGTTCGAGGTGGTAGTTCACCCGGTTGGGCGCGAGTAGCAGGCGCTCCCACCAGCTCGCCAGCGTGGTGCGCGCGTTCTGCAGCGGATCGGCCGGGTCGGCGATCATCGAGTGCTCGTTGATCGAGCGTATGCGCATGGCCAGGCTGTAGGTCGTGAGCCAGGCAACCGGCCAGAGCAGGTAGAGCAACGGGTGGCCGAGGGCCGTGAGCAAGGCCAGCAGCGCCGCGTTGGTGGAGAGCACGCCCAGCAGGTTGTTGTAGGTAAAGCCGTCTGCCGACTCGCGACGGCGGGCGCGGCCCTTGCTGATCGAGAGGTCTCTTTGCAGTGTAGCCTTGGCGCGTTTCCAGCCGGTTTGTCCTGACAGGTCGCGCCACAGCTTGCGCTTCATGCTGGCGCGGCTGATCGGGAAGGGACGCGTAAGGTTTCGATCGGGATCCTTGTCGGTCCAGTTGAAGCGGTGGTGCTCGAGGTGGTAGGGCCGGTAGGGGGCGATGTCTGACCAAACCGGGTAGGCACACAGCCAGTTGCCCACCAGGTCGTTGGCTGGACGCGTGGAGAGTAATGCGCCGTGCGAGGCTTCGTGCATGAGCACGGCGAAGCCGAGCTGGCGGGCGCCGATGACGAACAGGGCGAAGACCACCGTCAGCAGGTTGGGCCAGGCGGCGACCAGCGCCATGGCGGCAGCCACGATGCCCCAGTTAACCGCCAGCGACCACAGCCCGCGAAGGTTGTTCACGCGATGCAACTCGCGGATTTCGCGTTCGGTGAGCACCGCCTTCCAGTCGCGGTCGGCCGTGGAAGGGGCCCGCCCGTCGGCGGCCACCACTATTCCGTCACCGCTGCGCTGCCAGTCCACCTGAACCGTGTTTGCCACGCTCGACATGACCCCGATGGTGACGGCAATGACCCCCTGCGTCAAGAGAAGAGGCTGTCTTCCCCTTTCGGGGGGGAGGCGGTGGTGTTAGAAGGCGGCATGCGTTTTTTGTTTTTCAGGCTACCGGGTTACCTGCTCTTCACAGCACTGGTATTGGCGGGAGTGCAGGCGCTGCACAGCGACGACATGCAGCGCACTTTTCCCGCGGCGGGTTCTTTTGTAGAGGTTGACGGACTGAGCTTCCACGTGCTCAGGCAGGGGCAGGGCAGCCCCGTGTTACTGCTGCACGGTTGCCCGGGTTTTGCCGACGATTTTCGCATCACGGCTGACGGCGGCCCCGGCGTTTTCGAGCTGTTGGCGGTTGATCACGACGTGATCGCTATTGACCGCGTTGGTTACGGCTACACCGATGGCGGGGACGACGGCGTCCTCGGCCTGTTTGGCCAGGCCGACCTCTTGCCGGGCCTGCTGGCTGCTCTCGGCGTCGACAGCGCCGTGCTGGTGGGGCACAGCTACGGCGCTTCGCTGTCACTGGCCACTGCCGTCCGCCATCCCGAGGTCGTAGACGGCATGCTCTTGCTGGGTGGCGCCGTTTACGGTGAGGGAGTTGAGCCGGGGTTTCTTGAACACCTCGCGGCGGCTCCGGTGCTTGGTCCGCTGGTGAGCCGTTCGCTGGCGCCCCTGCTGGCTCCCCTGGTCGAGGAAGGCCTGGCCGAGGCCTTTGCACCCGACGCGCTTCCACCGGGCTACGCCGGCCGCTTCGCCATTCACCTTGCCCGTCCCGGCCCCATGGTGCAGCGCGCCCACGAGATTATGGGGCTTGCCCCGGCGCTCGACGCCATCGCCCCCGCTTACAGGGGCATAAAGGTGCCGGTCACCATCGTGGTGGGAGGCGAAGACACTCGTGCGCTGGCCAACAATCGCCGCCTGGCCGAAAATCTTGCGCAGGCAAAGTACGTGGAGATACCCGGTATCGGGCACGAGATTCCACATCTGCGCGCGCGCCTGGTGGCCGACGAGGTCCGCGGGTTGCTCGTCCGCTAAGCCCCTGCCGCCTGGTCCTGGTCCACCAGTTCGAGGGCCCGGGCTGTCACGCTCTTGTAGTCCATCTTGCCCGCGGGCGTGCGTCCGAGAGAATCGACGCAGAATACGCGCTTGGGCACCTTGAAGGCCGCCAGCAGTTCGCGTACGTGCTGGCGCAATTCATCCTCGCCGGCCTGTGTACCCTCGGCCGGGGTCACCAGCGCCGTTATGGCCTGGCCCCACTTCTCATCGGGCAGGCCGACCACTGCCGCGTCTTCTACCGAGGGGTGACGCTTGAGCACTTCTTCGAGCTCCTCGGGGTAAACTTTTTCGCCGCCGGTGTTGATGCACTGCGAGCCTCGTCCGAGCAGCACCAGGGTCCCGTCTTCGGCCACGGTGGCGTAGTCGCCGGGCATGGAGTAGCGCACGCCGTTTATCACGGGGAAGGTCTGCGCGCTTTTTTCCGGGTCCTTGTAGTAGCCGGCCGGAATGGGGCCGCAGCGCGCCACCCGCCCGCGCTCGCCTGAGCCCGGCACGACCTCGCGGCCGTCGTCGGTGAACACCTTCACGTTGTCGCCCACGGTAAAACGAGCCGTTTCGGTTTTCGTTTCGGCCGTCTGCACCGAGGTTCCCATGCCGGTGGCCTCCGACGCGCCCAGGGCATCGACCAGCGCCATGCCCGGGTGGTGGTCGAGGAGTTTCTCCTTGGTTTCGGGAGTCCACATGACCCCCGAGGACACCATCATCACCAGGCTCGACAGGTCGTAGGCTTTTTTAGCACCCGTCTCTGCCTGGCCAGCGCGTTCTTCGAGCGCCGCGAGCATCGGCCGTGCGAATACGTCGCCCACCATTGAGATCACCTGTACGCGGTCGCGTTCGACCGAGCTCCACAACTCCTGCGCATCGAAGCTGCGCGAGGGCAGGGTCACCACGCAGCCACCGCCCATGAGCGCGTTGATGGCGGTGAACAAACCGGTGCCGTGCATCAGCGGGCAGGCCGGCAGCAGGAACACTGTGTCGCCGTCACCCACGCGTGACAGGTGCTCGTCGAGGTCGGCGGGCTTGTTGGCTCCGGTCACCAGTTCGCCGCCACCACCGAGCGTGCCCCACAGGGCGGCTTGCGGCCACATCACCGCCTTGGGCATACCCGTGGTGCCGCCGGTGTAAAGAAACACCATGTCCTCGCCGCTGCGTTCGATGTCCAACGGCGAGTCGTCGCCCGACAGCGCGTCGTCCCAGCTCGTCGCGAAGCCCGCGAGCGGGTTTTCGTCTGCCACCTGGACGAGCGTGGTCAACGATTGGTTGCTCTCCACCAGGGCCGCGACGCTGTCGGTGAAACAGCCTTCAAATATGATCGCCACGGAGTCGGAGTTCTCCAGTATGTAGGCCAGCTCCTCGGCCCGGTAACGGTAGTTGACGTTGACAGGCACCAGCCGGGCCTTGAAGGCCGCGGCCAGGGTGATCATCCACTCGGGGCGGTTGTAAGCGTAAATGGCCAGCTTGTCGCCGGCCACCGCTCCACGGTCGAGCAGGAAGCGCGCGAGCGCGTTCGAGCGGCGATCGAATTCGGCCCAGGAGATCGCCAGGCCGCCGTGCAGCAACGCGGGCCGATCGGGCACAACGCGTGCTACGCCCTCCCATACGTTGGCAAAGTTCCAGTGTTGATTCGAGGCTGCGAGGTCGTTCATGAAGTACTCCTTACAGCCGCGGTGTTAACACGAGGGCCACGGTTGCTGCAACGTCCGCGGTTCCCGAATCCCCCGCGGAGGCTGGCTTCAGCAGGGGGTAGCGGGCAATTATGCACGGGCGACCGGGTGCGACCAGCACCATTGGAGAAACACTGTATGGACCTTGGTTTTTCAACTGAACACGAAAAGTTTCGCAACGAACTGCGCGTGTGGCTGAGCGATAACCTCGAGCAAAGCTGGAGCGAGTCCTTGCGTGATAGCGGCAACGACGAGCACGCGCTCATCGAAGTACGTCGCCAGTGGCAGCGGCGTATGTACCAGGGGGGATATCTTGGCATGCGCTGGCCCGCCGAATGGGGAGGCCGCGGTGCCACCGAGGTCGAAGAGGCCATACTCGCGCAGGAAATCGCGCTGGCCGACGCGCCGCCTATCCTCAACGCGCTGGGGCTGGGCCTGTGTGCGCCCGCGCTCATACACCACGGCAGCGAAGAACAGCGCCGTCGCTTCATTCCGCCCATGCTCAACGCCGACGAAATCTGGTGCCAGGGGTTCAGCGAACCGGGAGCGGGCAGTGACCTTGCTTCGCTCAGGCTGAAGGCCGAGATCGATGGCGATTTCTTCGTGCTCAACGGCCAGAAGTGCTGGACGACTTACGGGCCATGGGGCGACTGGATCTTCGTGCTTGCCCGCAACGATGCCGAGGATCGCTACGGTGGCATTTCATTCATACTCGTCGACCTGCACAACACCGAGGGTGTTGAAGTGCGACCGCTCAAGCAGATAACCGGCGAGAGCGAATTCGGCGAGGTGTTTTTCGACAACGCGCGCGTGCCGCGTTCGCAACTCGTGGGCGAAACAGGCCAGGGCTGGAAGATCGCGATGACGGTGCTGGGTTACGAAAGGGGGGGCGCGACCTTGGGACCGGCCACCGAGCTGGGCACGGACCTCTTTGCTTTGCTTCGCACCTGTCGCGAGCTCGGCATCACCGACACGGCCAGTCGGGCTAAGCTCGGACTGCTGGTTGCCGAGTGGCAGGTGTTGATGGCTAACGGCTACCGCACGCTCGCAGGCCTGAGTGAGGGCAATCCACCCGGCCCCGAATCGTCGATACAGAAACTGGTGTGGAGCGAACTCGACCAACGCTTGCGCACTACCGCCATCGAGTTACTGGGACCCGGCGCGCAATTGTCGCGCCACGATCCGTCGGCGCGCGCCGACGTCGACTGGCCGCGCAATTACCTGTGGGCCAGGGCCGAGACTATTTTTTCGGGCAGCTCGGAGATACAGCGAAACATCATTGCCAAGCGAGTGCTCGGTCTGCCCCAGGGCTGAAGGGACGCGGGCAGACAATCGGCAGACAACGGGCAGAGAACCGGACGAGAGAAAGAAAACATGAGATTCGATATTTCAGAGGACCAACAGCTACTGCGCGATGCCACCCGCGATTTTATCGCCGGTGAGTGTCCCATGGAGGCAGCACGGCGCCTGGCCGAGGAGAGCGACGAGGGCTACTCGACCGACCACTGGGCCAAGCTGGCCGAGCTCGGCTACCTGGGGCTGGTTGCCGGCGAGCAGGCCGGGGGCCAGGGCATGGGCGCGGTCGAGCTGGCCGTCGTGGCCGAGGAAATGGGCCGAGCGTGTTTTCCCGGCCCCTACCTCGACGTGGTCGTGGCTGCGCGCGTACTTGAGCTGGCCGAGCGTGACTCGGTGGCGGCCGACATCGCCGCCGGAAAGCTGACCGTGGTGCTGGCCACGCGCGACACCGTGTGGCCAGGCGAGAGTGGCGGTGCGACCTTCGCCGACGGCAGGGTCACCGGCAGCAAAGTCTTCGTGCCCTTTGCCGCCTCGGCCGACAAGCTACTGGTGACCACCCACAAGGGGGTGGCGCTGGTCGACGGGCCGTTCCAGCTGGATGCCATGACTACCATGGACGAGGCAACACGTTTTGCCCGCGTGAACTTCGACAACACGGCTGAGCTGCTGGGTGACAACGCGCTGGTAGAGAAAGCCAACGAGCTGGCCACCATAGGGTCGGCGGCGATGGCGCTGGGCGTGTGCCAGGTCACTCTCGAGATGACGGTGGAATACACGCGCGAGCGCGAGGCCTTTGGTCGCCCCATCGCTGCTTTCCAGGCGTTGCAGCATCGCATGGCCGACATGCTGCTGCGCGCGGAGGGTTCACGGTCGCTGGTTTACCGGGCGGCCTGGGCGCTCGACGCCGGCCAGTCGGAGGCCGCGCTCATGCTGGGCAGCGCCAAGGCCTGGGCTGCCGAGTCGGCGCTGGCCAACTCGCGCGAGTGCCTGCAGATGCACGGTGGCAACGGCTTCACCTGGGAGTATTCTGTTCACCGCTATCTCAAGCTGGCCGGTACGCTCGACCAGTTTAACGGCGCGCGCGACGAGATGCTCGAAAGCGCGTTGCTGGCAGCCGAGGAACTGGCCCGGGAAAACGCGGTTGGTACAGCCGCGGCTGGCTGACCCCGGGAAACGGAGCACTGGCGTGACGAAGAAAACAAAGAAGACCGCGGCTGGTAAGAAGCGCAGCCCAGGGAAACGCAGCCCCAGTAAACCACCTCCGCTGGTAATCGGCCCCTTCGAGGGATTTCCGGTCGACACGCTGCGTTTTCTTTCCGAACTCAAGGCGAATAACGAGCGCGATTGGTTCGAAGACAACAAGCAGCGTTATCGCGAAAACCTTCTCGCCCCCATGTGTTCGTTCATAGAGGCCATGGATTCGGAGTTGGCCCGCGTGTCGGACTGCTTCGTGGCGGACTCCCGGCCCCACGGAGGGTCGATGTTCAGAATATATCGCGACGTGAGGTTCTCGAGGGACAAGAGCCCCTACAAGGAGCACGCCGCCTGCCAGTTTCGGCACATGGCCGGAAACGACGCGCACACCCTCGGTTTTTACGTGCACGTTGCGCCCGACGAGGTTTTTTTTGGCGGCGGCATCTGGCGCCCGCCATCGGGTCCGTTGGCCCAGGTGCGCGAGGCCATAGCCGATGACCCCGATGCCTGGAAGAAGGCCACCCGTTCGGCCGCCTTCAAGCGTCGCTTCGGCGAGGTGAGCGGAGATTCGCTCAAGCGCCCACCGCGCGGCTTTGACGCCGAACAGCCGCTGATCGTAGACATCAAGCGCAAGAGTTTTTTTGCCGTGCAGAGGGTCGCCCCCCGCACGATAGAAGAACGTGGCTTTGCGAGGGAAGTGTCGCGCGCTTTCGTGGCGCTCAAGCCATTGATGTCTTTTCTTGCGACCGCCGTGGGCGTGTCGTTTTCGCTGGACGAGTAACAGGCCGACGACGGCCGGGGAGAACAGTATGGAAGTTGAAGGCGGATGTTATTGCGGTGCCGTGAGGTACCGTGCCGAGGGCGAAGCAGCCTTCAAGGGGCAGTGCCACTGCCGCGAGTGCCAGTACATATCGGGTGGTTCACCCAACCTAGTGTTGGCCCTGCCCGAAGAAGGCTTTGCCTACACCAAGGGTAGCCCGGCGTCGTTCAAGCGCAGCGATCTCGAGAACCCGGTCACGCGAGAGTTCTGTGGCGACTGCGGCACGCACATGCGCAGCATTGCGCCGGGCCTGCCCCTGGCCCTGCTCAAGGTGGGCACGCTCGACAACCCCGCCGATTTTGTGGGACCCGACATGGCGATTTTCACTTCCGACAGCCAGCCGTTTCACATGGTGGCCGAGGGCGTGCTTTCTTTCGAAGGCATGCCCGGCTGACGGTCATCAAGGGTTACAAGGAGCGTTGTCATGAAGGATTTGTTTTCCGTAGCCGGTAAGACGGCGTTGATAACCGGCGGAAGCCGGGGCATTGGCTTGATGATCGCCCGCGGGTTGGTCGAGGCTGGCGCCAGGGTGTACATCAGCTCGCGCAAGGCGGATGTCTGCGAGCGGGTTGCCGCCGAATTGTCGGAGTTCGGCGAGTGCATCGCGCTTCCCGCCGACTGCAGCACCGAGCAAGGCTGCAACGGGCTGGCGGCCGAACTGGCCGAGCGCGAGAAAGAGCTCAACATCCTCGTTAACAACGCCGGGGCCAACTGGGGCGCGCCCATGGAGGATTTTCCCGACTCGGGCTGGGACAAGGTGCTGGCACTCAACGTCAAGGCCGTGTTCCAGCTCACGCGTGCGCTCGTGCCGCAGCTCGAGGCGGCGGCGCGCAAGGGAGACCCGGCGCGGGTCATCAACACGGGCTCGATCGACGGCCTCAAGCCTCCCATGCTCGACACCTTTTCTTACTCTGCTAGCAAGGCGGCGGTGCATCACCTGACGCGGGTGCTTGCAAAAAAGCTCGCCGCTAAAAACATAACGGTCAACGCGATCGCGCCTGGGCCATTCGAGAGCAAGATGATGGAAGTCACGCTCGAGAACTTCGGCGAGGCTATTATCGCCTCCTGCCCGATGGGCCGCATCGGCGAGCCCGAGGACATGGCGGGCGTGGCCATCTACCTGGCCTCGCGGGCCGGTGCCTACGTGACCGGGGTCGTCATTCCGGTGGACGGCGGCATCTCGACCACGACGTAGGCTGGCAGCCGTGATCAAGCTCTGGTACGCGCCTCTTACCCGCTCAATCCGGGTGCTGTGGTTGCTCGAGGAACTCGCTGTCCCCTATGAACTCGAGAGGGTGGAGTTCGAGGTTCCGTCGAGCAGGTTTTTTGCGCAGGACACGCCTACCGGCAAGTTGCCGACCATCGAAGACGGCGGCCTCGTGCTGTGCGAGTCAGGCGCTATAGTTGAATACCTCGTTGAGCGTTACGGGGAAGGGCGTCTTGCCCCGCCACCGGGGACGCCGGAACGGGGGCATTACCTGCAGTGGATACACATGGCCGAGAGCACGGTGTTTCCGCCCGTCGGCATATTGGTGTGGCTTTCGCGCTACCGTACCGACGGGGACGAATACGCGGCCCTGCAGGAGTCTACTCGCGCGAGGGCCGAGGCGGGGGTCCAGTTCGTAGAAAATGAACTTTCAAGCCGCCAGTACCTGCTGGGCGACGATTTTTCGGCCGCCGACGTGATGATGGGGTTTTCGCTGGTCGCCGCACGGTTCGTGGATGTCATCGACGATCGCTACCCGGCCGTCCAGGCCTACCTGTCTCGCCTTGAGCAACGCCCGGCTTACCGTGAAGCGGTAAAGATCGGCGGGGGGTAGCAGGTGTCGTGCCGATTGTGCGCCTGCCTGTGAAAGTCCAGCCGCCTTTTAACGCTGGCGGTACGAGGCTTTGCCGTCAGACGTTGAACCTGAAGTGCACCACGTCGCCGTCCTGCATGACGTAGTCGCGGCCTTCAACGCGTGCCTTACCTGCGTCTCGACAACCCGCTTCTCCGCCTAGCTTCACGTAGTCGTCAAAGGCGATGACCTCGGCGCGTATGAAACCGCGCTCGAAGTCGGTGTGAATCACGCCCGCAGCCTGCGGTGCCGTGGATCCACGCTTCAGCGTCCAGCCGCGAACTTCCTTGGGGCCGGCCGTCAAAAAACTGATCAGCCCCAGCAGCGAGTAAGCGGTGTGCACCACCTGGTCGAGCCCGCTGCTCTCTATGCCGTAGCCCTGCAACATCTCCAGCTGTTCCTCGTTGCCCAGGCCGGCTACTTCCTGTTCGAGCTGCGCGGAGATAACGACTACGGGCGCGCCGTGTTGATCGGCGTGCTCGCGCAGCGCCGCCACCTGGGGGCCCTCGCCGGTGGGGTCGTCTTCGCCCACGTTTGCGCAGTAGATCACCGGCTTGGCGGTGAGCAGCCACAGGTCGGCAAAAAAACTTTGTTCTTCATCGCGGTCGGGTACTTCGAACAAGGCCGCGGGCCGTCCCTGGTCGAGATGGGCGGCCAGCTCGCGCGCCATTTCGAACACGGGCTTGAGCGACGGGTCACCCCGGGACTGCGACTCGAGTTTGCCTAGTCGTTTTTCCAGGGTCTGCAGGTCGGCCAGCAACAACTCGGTCTCAATGATTTGGACGTCGCGAGCCGGGTCGACGCTGCCCGCCACATGGGTGACGTTGGCGTCTTCAAAACAGCGCACCACGTGAACCACGGCCTGGGTCTCGCGTATGTTGGCGAGAAACTGGTTGCCAAGGCCCTCGCCGAGGTGGGCGCCTTCCACCAGTCCCGCTATATCGGTGAACGTTACCGTGGCGGGAACGAGTTTTTCGGGGTTCACCATGGCAGCCAGGGCCTTCAGGCGACTGTCGGGCACCGGCACCACGGCGGTATTGGGTTCGACCGTACAGAAGGCGTAGTTGGCCGCCGCCGCCTGCTCACTGCGCGTGAGGGCGTTGAACAGCGTCGATTTTCCTACGTTGGGAAGTCCTACTATGCCTGCTGAGAGAGCCATCGTCGGCGTATCCTAGCCGTAGCAGGCCTGCGCGTCCACGCGCGCAGCTGGATTCCAGGGAGGCGGTCGATAACCGACCTCAGTTGTAGCGGGCCGATTTGCCCTTGGACTCGCCGTGCGAGCTGACCGCAAAGCGCAGGTCGTCAAGAAATCGTTCGACGATCTGGGCGTGGTTGGGGGTGACCATCATGTGCAGGGCCGGCGGTCGCTCCTGCCGGTCAAGGTGCCAGCCGCGCGCGTCCATGACGTCGCCGATCGCGCCCATGTCGTACTGGTCTGAGCAGAAAGCCATCAGGCTGGCGGGTGGATCGCCTACCAGCCGCAGCCCGTCGATAGCAGAGATACCCGCTTTCAGCGCGGCGCTGGTCTGCGCCACCACGCGAGCGCGCTCGAGGTAGCCCTCTTCGCCCAGGTAGTTCATCACCGCCCAGGCAGCCGCGATGGCCGAGGCCGGTCGCGTGCCCGCCACCGCCAGCGAGCCGTACATACCGCCGGGCCAGTCGTCAAAAAAGAAAGCCTGGTGGTTGAGCAGCGTATGGGCGTCTCGGTGTATGACCACCGACGCGCCCTTGGTGGCGTAGCCGTACTTGTGCACGTCGGCCGACATGCTCGTGACCCCGGGCACACGAAAATCGAAAGCCGGCAGCGGCACGCCGGTCCTTTCGAGAAAGGGCAGTATGAATCCGCCCACGCAGGCGTCCACGTGGCAGAACGCGTTGTGCTCGGCGGCCAGCGCGGCAAGTTCTTCTACCGGGTCTATAAGTCCGTGCGGATAGTTGGGCGCCGAGGCCACGAGCATGGCGGTAGCGGGTCCCACGAGTTGGCGGGCGCTGTCGAGGTCGGCGCGCAGGTCGTCTGCCAGCTCGATGCGCCGGCAGGGCATGTCGAGGTAGTGCGCGGCCTTGATAAAAGCCGGGTGGGCCGAGGCGGGCACGAGCAGCTCGGGCTCGGCAATGTTTCGTTCCGCCCGTGCATGGTCGCGCGCCGCCTTAACGGCAGCCAGGATGCTCTCGGTGCCGCCCGAAGTCATGCAGCCGCGCGCGCCCTCGGGGGCGTTGAGCAGGTCGGCGGTCATCTCGACGACTTCTTCTTCCATCACCCGCAGGCTGGGAAAGCGGAAGGGGTTGAGCGCGTTCTCGAAGAGGAACTCTCGGTGTGCGGCCTCCAGCACTTCGTCCACGTCTTCGCCCGCCGGGAACACCAGGCTCCAGGTGCGTGCGCCTCGCCAATCGGCGTCGTCCTGTTTGAGCCCGCGCATTCGGTCCATGACTTCCTGCTTGGACATTCCGTTGGGGGAGAGTTTTGCAGCCATGCCTTCTTCTAGCAGCACGCGAGCTTTATGGGGAGCGCCGCGGCAGCCGACCTTGCCAAGGGGTGGCGATGATGGCTGACTGTCAACCGTGAGACTCACCGACGAGCAACTGGCCGATTTCGGTCGCGACGGGTTTTTGAACGCTGGCCGCGTGTTCAGCGAGGGCGAACTTGCGGAGATAGGCGGCGAGTACGACCGCCTGGTGACCGCCGACTCGCAGACCCTGGGCAATGACCGCGACGGTCGTTACCCCTACCGCGCGATGATGCAGTTTCGCAGTCCCGCGCTGCGTTCTTACATCAACCATCCCGAGCTCATCGAACTCGGCCTGCAACTGGTAGGGCCCGACCTGCGCTGCTGGTGGGACCAGGGCATCAACAAGAGCCCGGGCGCGGGCAGCCACATCGACTGGCACCAGGACAACGGCTACCAGAGCGGCAGCCTGCCCGAGTATCTCACCTTCTGGCTGGCGCTGGACGATTCGGATCTTGAGAACGGTGGCCTGCTCGTTGTGCCCGGTTCGCAGGCCACGGGCCTGCGCGCGCACGAGCTGCGCGGCGTGCACTGGGTTATCTCCGACATCGACGAGAGCGGGGCTGATGAACCCGGGGCCGTGTCCCTGGAAGCGAAGGCGGGCGAACTGCTGGTATTCTCGTCGATGCTGGTTCACAAGACCGTTGGCAACCATAGCGCCGACCGCCAGCGCAGGGCCTGGGTGATCCAGTACGCCCCCGGCGACGCGAGCAACGACGAGACCGGGGAGGTGTACGACAACCGCGCCTGGGTGGCTCGCGACGGGCAGCGCGTGGAAGAACCCTGGTCGGAACGTCGTTTTGATCTGGCCCGCAATGCGCTCGACGAGGGCTGACACACTACGTATCGCGGGCGGCACATGGGAGGCACGATGGACGACAAGCAACACGACAACGAGCGGGTGATCCGGGATTTCGTGGAGGCGTGGTCGCGGCTGGACGCGGACGAGCTGGTCGCTTACTTCACCGATGATGGCGTTTATCACAACATGCCCATGGGCCCGGTAGCGGGTCGCGACAACGTCAGGGAACTGATCAAGGGTTTCTTGTCGACCTGGACTGAAACCACCTGGGACTTGCTCAACCTGGTCAGCACGGGAGACGTGGTGATCGCGGAACGCCTCGATCGCACCGTGGCTGGCGACAAGTCGGTGGATCTTCCCTGCGTGGGGGTTTTCGAGATGGAGAATGGCAAGATAAAGGCCTGGCGCGATTATTTCGACTTCGCGACTTACAGCCAAGCGATGGGCTGAGGCGTTGATGGTTTGACACCGGCGCTGCGCGTGCCTAGCGTGCGCGTCGAGTCGTCTGGAGGCACCGTTGCCGGTGTTTCCAACGGGAACGAGGTGAAAATCCTCGGCTGCCCCGCAACTGTAAGGGAGGACGAAAGGCGCAACGGCCACTGGGCTCACACCCCGGGAAGGCGTGCCGAGTAGATCGATCCCCGAGCCAGGAGACCGGGATGACTCGCAGATATATCTTCAAGTCCGGCGCGGGCCGGCAGGAGGAAACATGCGGGTATCGTTGGCGGCGCGGGTCGCCGTTAGTTCATTTTTAAACGCTGGCGTGATGACGGCGACGTCTTTCGCGCTGGCAGTGGGGTTTGCGGTCGGGGCGGGGCCGTCCTCGGCCCAGGTCAGCGCACAGGTGGGCTACATTTACGATAGCCAGCTGCTGGGCGACACCACCCAGGGTTGCGTAGCGGCAGCTCCCGGGGGCATTTTTGTCGCCGTTGGACCCGGTTTCACTGCTGGCGCGCAGCAGCTGGTGTTTGTCACTCCCTCGGGAGCCGAGCGTGTGCTGGCCAGCGGCTTCAATTCGATTTCTCACTGCGCTTACGATTCGGCTGCCGACGTTCTCTACCTGGCCGACAACGCCCTCGAGACCGGCGGTGTCACGGGCGACACGGTGTTTGCGCTGGGCCAGGCTTCTACTGCTTCGGGGCTGACCGCGCTGGGCAACGAACTGGTGGCTGCGGGTACGATACCCTCGGCCTCGGGTGTGGCCGTGGGCCCGGCGGGCGCGGTCTACGTTGGCGACGCCGTTGGCAATGGCGCGGGGCGCGTGGTGGCGCTGAGCAGCAGCGGCGCGACGGATTTCGTAGCCTCGGGCATCGATTTTACTTCCGGCCTGGCTTTCGACAGCGACGGCAGCCTGCTGGTGGCCGAATCCACGGGTAGCTTCGAGTCGAAGATCAGCCGTTACGATTCCAGCGGTAGCTTTGTTGAGACGGTGTCCGGACCGACCTTTGCCCACGGAAGCTACGACCTCGCCTTTGACCGTGACGGCAGCCTGCTGGTAACGGGCTCTTTCGGCGGCGACGTTGTCCGGCTGGCGGCGGGTGGCGGCAGTTCTTCTTTCGCATCGGGCCTGACCTTTACTTCTGGTCTCGACATCGATGCTTTCACGGGCCGCGTTGTAATGCTGTCATCGACCTTCAGCGGGGAAGATGAAGACAGCTCCCTTCACATGTTCACTCCGGTGGACTCGTTGGTGGCCGGGCGCGGGCACCCCGAGCGCAACTGCCTGGTCGAGTTCTACGGGCTGGAGCTGCTACCGCGCAAGCCGGGACGCCCGGCCAGGCACGCTATCTGTCGCGACGGTGACCCCTGCGACGCCGACCGACTGGTCAACCAGTCCTGCCTGTTTCCCGTAGGGATCTGCGCCAATGTCGTTGACGTCGACCTGCCCGACTGCAGCAGCAACGGCCTGGCCTCTATCACCCTGGACGCCAGGCCGGCGTCGGCCGAGCTGGCGGAGCTGGCGACCCGTCTTTCGGCTGCCTTACCCTTGAGCGAGTCGAGCTGTGCGTTCAGTGACGGCCTGCGCGTTGACCTCAGGCTGCGGCCGTCGGGCGTATTCAAAAAAAGCCGAGCGCGCGTTCGCAGCCGTGCCCTTGGAGTTGACGTCGGCATGCGCGATCGCGACAAGGTCAAGCTGCTGTGCCTTCCGGCGGTAGGGTGATGTCTTACCTCACGGCAAAGAATTGCTGCGCCGTTGCAGTGGCGGCCCTGCTGTTGTTGTCCGCGGCCGAGCTTTGCCTCGCCGCCGACCCCTGGGCCGATCGCGTGCGGAGTTTTCAGCCGGGCGCCGGCGCGGGTTTCGGCGCTGATCAGCTGCCCACCATTGTGCTGGGCCCTCCTGTTGGAGCTGGCGCGCTCGAAGGTTCGAGCCACGTCGTGTCGCTGGGTAACGGCGGCAGCCTGACGCTGTCTTTTCGCGACAACCTGGTTTTTGACGGGCCGGGCGACGATCTCGTCGTCTTCGAAAACGCTTTCTACGTGGGCGGCAACGCAGAACAGGTGTTCACCGAGTTCGCCTTCGTGGAAGTCAGCGACGACGGGCGGCGTTGGCTGCGGTTTGATTTCGACCCGGCCACTGGACTGGGGCTGGCCGGCCGGACGCCGGTGTGGGCGGGCGTAGAAGTCGACCCGCTGGGGCCCTCTGCTGGCGGTGACCGTTTTGATATTGCCGACCTGGGGCTCAGCTTCGTGCGTTACCTGAGACTGGTCGACGTGGATGGGCAGGTGGCCGACCTCGGCGACAGCCTGCCTCCTGCGGGCAGTGCCGGCTTTGACCTCGACGCAGCCGCGGCACTCAACAGCAGCCGGCCCGGCAGGGTTCTCGGCCGCGTGTTGTCGGCGGGGGCGCCGGTAGCCGGGGCGCGTGTAAAACTGGTTCCACTCGGCGACGGGCGTCGACTCCGGCGAAGGACCCGCGCTTCGGGGCGCTTCAGGTTCGCGCGTGTTCTGCCCAGCGGTGACTACAGGCTCAAGGCCCGCCTGCCCGGCAAGCCATGGACGACGGCGCTTGTGTACCTTGACCTCGAGCAACTGTTGGTCTCCCGTGACCTGCAGCTGCAGTAGGCGCTGCCCGCTGCCGGGCCAGCCGCTTGTGCAACCGCTGGCGGGCGAAGGTATAACTCGCCGCCATGTCTGACACGCGCAGCTACAAGCAATTGCTCAGCCCGGCCGAGGTGCTTGAGCGCCACAGTGGCGGTCCCGACGACGGGGTATTTACCGACGGAAGCTGCGAGGGCAATCCTGGCCCGGGTGGTTGGGGCTGGGTGCGGGTGGACCAGGGCAACATCGTGGCGGAGCGCTGGGGCCGTGACCCTGCTACCACCAACAACCGCATGGAGCTGGCCGCCCTGATAGACGCCTACGGCGAAATCGGCGCCGCCGAGAGCGTGGTGGTCTACAGCGACAGCCAGATCTGCGTGAAGACGGTGAACGAGTGGGCCGCGGGTTGGAAGGCCCGCGGATGGAAACGAAAGGGTGGCCCCATAGCCAACCTCGAGCTGGTCAAGGAACTCTACGCCTTGGCGCAGGCGCATCCGGATGTGAATTTGCGCTGGATTCGCGCCCACGACGGTTCGCGTTGGAACGAGTACGTTGACGCGCTGGCCAACAGCTACATGCGCGAACGCTGATCGCCGGTCGCTGTTGATTCAGCTGTTGGTTCAAGCGCGTTGGGGTCGCAGGGCGAGGCTGGCGAGGAACAGCAGCAGCGCCAGTACCACCATGGTCGGGCCCGCGGCGGTGTCTATGCGCCAGGAAAGCGCCAGTCCGGCCACGGCAGTGCCCGAGCCCAGGCTGGCGGCCAGGGCCAGCTGCCAGCGAAAGTTTATCGTCCACAGGGCGGCCGTCGCCGCCGGTATGACCAGCAGGGCTTCGATGAGCAGTATGCCAACCAGCCTCACACCCACGATCACCGTAACAGCGAGCAACACCAGCAGCAGGGCGTCAAGGCGGTCGACGGGTCGGCCATAAGCGCGGGCGATCTCCTCGTCGAAGGCGATGAGCAGCATCTCCCGAAAGAACAGCGCCAGTACCAGCAGGATGGCGGTCGCGGCAAGGGTGAGCAGCAACAGCTCGTTGCCGCTTATGGAGAGCACGTCGCCGAACAGGTAGGCGAACAGGTCCTGGCGGTAGCCGTCTTTCAAGCTCAACAACAGCAGCCCCAGCGCCATTGAGCCCGAGAAGAACACGCCTATGACGGTGTCTTCGCTCAAGGCTCCGCGCTTGGCGCTACGCTGCACCGCGAGCGCCACGATGACGGCAAAAACGGCGGCCGAAAGCACCGGATCGATGCCCGCGAGCAGCCCTATCGCTACCCCGGCGATGGCCGAATGGGAGATGCCCACGCCGATAAAGGCAAGGCGCCTGAGGACGACAAAGAAACCCAGCGTGCCGCAGAGCAGGCCCGCCACCAGCGCCGCCGCGAGGGCTCTCTGCATGAAAGCGTATTCGAGCATCAGTCCTTTGTGCCGTCGTTGTCGGTGTGGGAGTGCTCCGGGCCGGTGGCGTGATCATGGAAGGCGAACTCACCGGCGAGGAAGTTGAACTCGCAGCTGTAGGCTTCGCGCAGCGCGTGGCTGTGCACCACGTCGGCCGGGTTGCCGTGCGTGTGCATGCGCTGGTTGATGCACACCAGCTGGTCGGCCTGACCGGCCAGTGCCAGCAGGTCGTGCGACACCGCCACCACGGTGAGCCCGAGTTGCTCCTGCAGGCGCCGCAGCAGGGCGTAGAATTCGTGCTCGGCCGGCAGGTCAAGGCCGGCCGTGGGCTCGTCGAGCACGAGCAGTCGGGTGCTGGCACAGAGGGCCTGGGCGAGCAGCACGCGCCGTTGTTCGCCTCCCGAGAGTTGACCGACGGGTCGCTGCTGGCGGTCGGCCAGCCCCACCCAGTCGAGCGACCTCGCAACTTCTTTCCAGTCGTCAGCGCGCGGTCGCTTGAAGGGACCGAGGCAACACAGGCGACCCATCATGACCACGTCGGCCACGGTGGCCGGAAAGCGTGGGTCGATGGATTGACGCTGGGGAACGTAACCGAAGGCGTGCGGGTCCTGCCCTTCGGTACCCGGTTCGATTCCGAACACGCGTACGCTGCCCGAGCTCACCGGCCACAGGCCGAGTAATACTTTGAGCAGGGTGGTCTTGCCCGCGCCGTTCGGGCCCACGATGCCCAGGAACTGGCCGGCCGTGACCGACAGGCTTATGTCCTGGAGTACGTTGCGGCCGGCCCGCTCAACGCTGACATCGATGAGCTCGACAACCGCTTGCTGGCTGTCGGCCAGGCTCACTGTTGTGCTCCACAGGCCGACGCAAAAGCTCCGGCCAGCGCGCGCATGAGCGCAAAGTAGTCGCCGCGCGACGGATCGCGCGGGTCACCCAGGGGGTCAGCTGTTACCACTGTGGCCGAGAACTCCTTTGCCAGCGTGACGGCGTTGCGACGCCCGACACGCGGCTGCACAAGTATAGCCGGTACCGAGTGGCGACGCGCGGATTCGACCAGCGCGGCCAGTTGGCGGGCCGAGGCACCGGCACCGGGTGAGTGTTCGACGATGCCCAGTTCCTCGAGGTCGTAGCGGCCGGCAAACCACGGCCACGCGTCGTGCCAGGCCAGGTAGTATCGGCAGTGCGCAGCGTTGAGGGTGTCACGAATCTGCTCGTCGAGCTGGCCGAGCTGGTGGGCCAGTGACTGTCCACGCGCCTGGTAGTACTCGGCACCACCAGGATCGAGGCTCACAAGCGCGTCGACCAGGGCCGGCAACACGTGGTCGCGTACCAGCAGCGGGTCGAGCCACAGGTGGGGGTCGCGGTCTGTTTGGCCTTCGTGGTGGGCGTGGCCTTCGTGGTGGGCGTGGCCAGCGGGCGAGGGCAGTCCGGGCAGCTCGCCGAGCACGAGCAACGCTGGCGCCGTTTCAGAGTCGGGCAGCAGTCGCCTTGCCCAGTCGTCGAGGCCGCCCACCATGACCAGCAGTCGGGCGGAGGCCAGGCGCTGCACGTGGCTGGGGCGGGGGGTAAAACCGTGGGGGTCATCGCCGGCAGTCAGCAGGGCCGACGCGCTCACCCTGTCGCCGCCTGCTTCGTCCACGAGCCAGGCCAGGGGAAGCAGGCTCGTAATCACCGGCAGCGCGGCCTCGGCAAGTTCGTCGTTGGCAACCGGCTCGTTGGCAACCGGCTCGGATGACCGCCTGGCCACGAAGGCAAGCAATCCAATCACCAGCAGGGTGGTCGCCACCAGCAGCGCGGCGGTTCTGCGCATGGCCAACGTGGAACTCATGTTTCTATGATCATGCCTGCCCGACCCGTCGACGGGGTTCGCGGGCACGGTCAGCTGCGGCCGAAGCCACCGCTCACGCTTATGGCCTGCCCGGTTACCCAGGAGGCCTGCTCGGAGGCAAGAAAGGTTATCATCGCGGCTATGTCCTGCGGCCGTCCCAGGCGGCCCAGCGGGTAGAAGCCCGCCGCTCGCGCGCGGGACTGCTCGTCGAGGTAGGCGATCATGGGTGTGTCGGTCACCCCGGGGCACACCGCGTTGACGTTTATGTTGTAGCGTCCGAGTTCGAGCGCCAGCCCGCGCACCAACGATATGACAGCGCCCTTGGTGCTGCCGTAAACAGCCATGCGTTTCTCGTTGCCCTTGCCTGCCTCGGACGCCAGCGCGACGATGTTGCCCGACTGTTGCTCGACCATAATCTCCGAAGCCGCCCGGCAGCAGTTCATCGTGCCCAGCAGGTTGATGTCGATCAGTGCTTTCCAGTCTTCCGGGGTTTCGTCCTTGAAGAAGTCTATGCCACCGCCAATCCCGGCCGAGGTGACGAGTACGTCGAGCTGTCCCCAGGTTGATGCTGCGTCGGCGGCCGCGGCCTTGCAGGCGTCGAAGTCGCGAACGTCGAGTACAACGCCGAGTGTTTCGTGTGCCGAGGTTTCTTCGAGGGCCGTCGCCAGGGCCTGCTCGTTGACGTCGGCCAGCAGTACGCGGGCGCCCTCATCGAGCATGTAGTCGACCGTGCAGCGCCCCAGCCCCGAGGCTGCGCCGGTTATCAATACGACCTTGTCACGTAGTCCCAGTTCCATGGCGGTTCTCCCGCGCCGAAACTAGGCCCGCACTCGCGTGCTTTCAAGCACCGGGCTTTCAGCCCGAGGCGACAGGGGAGCCGTTTAGAAAGGGCAGTTGAGCGTGACGGGCAATCCGACCGCGACCTGGAGTACCATCAGCGCGTCGGTCGAGGCCACGGCGCCACTGGAATCCGTGTCACATACCTCGAGCTCGCAGCTTTCGAGGCCCACCGAGGACCTGAGTATATACGAAGAGTCGAGTGCTGTAACCGTGCCGGAGTCGTTGGGGTCGCCGCAGGCCACGCGTTGGCAGCTGTGGTCGCAAAGCTCGCCCGAGTCCCACTCGGTGTCGCCGTCATCGCACTGCTCGAGTGCGTCCAGCGTCCCGTTGCCGCAGGTGATGCTCAGGCGCGGGCATTCAATCTCCACGTCCAGTCCCACGGCCGCTTGCAGAAGCAGCAGCGAATCGGTCGCCGATACCCGGCCGTTGCTGTCCACGTCGCAGACTTCGAGCGCGCAGGAATCCAGTCCAACAGCTACCCTGAGGGTGAACAGGGCGTCGATGACGCTCACCGCTCCACGCGAATCGTCCGGGTCACCGCAGAGTACGGCAGCGCAGTTGTTGCGGCAGGACTCGCCGATCTCGTGGGCGCGGTCTCCGTCGTCGCAACGCTCGCCTATCTCGATGAGCCCGTTACCACAGGGAGAGGTGTCGGGGTGTATGAGGTCGATGACCTGGAAAACCGGGTCGTGGTGAGTATCAAACAGGCAGTCTACCAGCGCGGCCAGCGAGAAGACCGGAGCCTGCGGGTTTACGCACTCGTTGGGAAAACCAAGCTCGGACAGGTCGATGGCCCGGCAGTTTCCCGGCAGCTGGCGAAGCAACTTGTTGTGCGCCACGCGCAGGTTCTCGTCGGTGCCTGGGTGACCGGTCGCCGTGGCATCGAGTTCTTCCTCGGCCCTGCACTCGGTGCTGGCCGGCACTTTGCCGCGCTCCTGCTTCGAAAGGCAGCGTTCGCGTGAGCGAAACTCGTTGGTGACCATGTCGGCCGCTTTGTGAGCGAGCAGGTCCTGGCACTCCCTCTGTCCCCTGCTGAGCTCGAGCTCGAGAACGGGGTACTCAACGCGCAGCATGTTGGCTATGTACTGGTCCACGGCAACGATGATGCACTGCTGGTGGTCGAGCGCCGTGTAGGCAAGGCTGTCGAAGCCGGTGCAGAAGCCGGGCCAGCCCAGCGCCAGCAAGCTCATGCCGGTGCAGCTGCGGTCGATTCGTTTGCCGAAAAGCTTGCGGGCCCTGACCAGGCGGTTATCGGTTGATTCGTTGCCGGTGGGCTCATCGGCTACCGCCAGGCAGTCGGTCTCGGCCGGAAGCTGGCCCCGCACCACGTCGCGCCTGCAGGCCTGGCGGGCGTTGAGCGTGGAAACCATGTATTCGGTGGTGGCAAAACCGGCCTTGTTGCGGCACAGGGTTAGCTCATCACTGAGCTGGGCGTGGGCCATTGCAGCCGGCAGCAGCAGTGCGGCCGCTGCCAGCAGAGAAAAAGTTGCGGCTTTGCAAAAAGCTGGCCTGTGAAAAAACGACCTGTAATTTATGACTGAACGCATAGTTGTGTACCCCGAAAGGGGGGCTGCTCCTGCCAGCGACGTTAGCCCTGATTTCAGACAAGCGTCAAGGCGCCAATAGCCGTTGTTCTCGGCACGTATGCCGGAGTCGCCGCGCAGACAGCACTGGCTTGACTCCGCAGGCCGTGACGGCGAATCACTGACCATGCCCTTGGAGGTCTTCAATGGCAGTTGCCGGGGCGTTTGCGTTTCTCCGGCTACCCCCCGAAAGGGGGAGAGGGCGATAAAATGACGACAAATGACGTACGCGAGAAGCTGGCCGGGATAAAATATCCGGGGTTTACGCGCGATATAGTGTCCTTCGGCGTGGTCAAGGAGATAGATCTCGACGACCGGCGGCTGCAGGTTCGACTGTCTATAGTTACCCGCGACGAAGAGGTCGCCGGGCGCATAGTTGCCGACGTTGAGCGGGTGCTCGAAGGGATCGAAGGATTGCCTGTTCTCGATCTCGTGGTGGAGCGGGGGCAACAGGACGGTGCCGCTGCCCAGGGCCACGAGCACGGTGGCGAGCAGGGGCACTCCCACGGGCATTCTCATGGCGCTGGCGCCGCCGAAGCTCACGGCCCGGAAGGCATACCCGGGGTTGCCCACGTACTGGCGGTCGCGAGTGGAAAAGGCGGGGTGGGCAAGTCGACGGTGGCGGCCAACCTTGCCCTGGCCCTTGCGGCGCGTGGCGAGCGAGTAGGCCTGCTGGACGCCGATATTTATGGGCCCAGCCAGCACCTGGTCATGGGCGTTAGTGACGAAGACCGCACCGGTCGTGATGAGCAGGGGCATTTTGTGCCGGTAGAACGCCACGGAGTGAAGCTGGTTTCGATGGGCTTGTTCGTGGGCGAGGGCGACGCCCTGGCCTGGCGCGGCCCGATGCTGACGCGGGCGCTCAAGCAGTTCATAGAAGAATCGGCCTGGGGAGAGCTGGACTACCTGGTGCTCGACCTGCCGCCGGGCACCGGCGACGTGCAGCTGACGCTTACCCGTGGAATCAAACTCGACGGTGGCGTGGTTGTCACCACGCCGCAGGACGTGGCCCTTGCCGACGTCGTCAGGGGAGTGAAGATGTTTGAGCAGGCCGGTACGCCGGTGCTGGGAGTGGTGGAAAACATGGCGCTGCACAGCTGCCCGTCCTGTGGCCACGAGACGCGTATTTTCGGTAGCGACGGTGCCGAGGCCCTGGCGCGCAGCGCGGGCCTGGCGATGCTGGGCTCGGTGCCGCTGGACCGAAGCCTGCGACAGTCCTGTGACAGTGGGGTACCGGTGGTCGTGGGCGACCCGGAGAGCGATACGGCGAAGATTTTTAAGTCAATCGCCGCAGCGGTGGTAGACCAGCTCGACGATGGCCAGAGGAGCGGGCAGGCCAACGGCTCGGGTAATGGATC
>DUBO01000044.1 GCA_012960245.1 Candidatus Binatota bacterium
CATCCCGAGGCAATGAAAAAGCACACGAGCCATTTACACAACAACCTGCTGAACATCGCGGCCGAACGCGGGATTCCGGGACTCTTGGCCTGGATGTGGTTCATGGGCGCGTTTTTCGCCGCCGCGTTAAGGCGCTTGAAAGGATACGGCGAATCGGGGTTCGAGAAGCGTTATTTGAGCGTCGCTGGGCTCTCGGCGATTACTGGATTTTTCATCGCCGGACTATTTGAATATAACTACGGCGATTCGGAAGTGGTCATGCTCGCCTACTTCGCCATGTCGCTTCCGTTCATGGGAGCGCGAGAGACGGGTTCTACCGGAGGCGGATGATCGTTTGCAGGAAGCTGAGGCGATCAACCGATTCGCCGGCGGTGAGTAAAACCTCACCCATTTTTTCCCCGTGAAGTTCGTACACGAGACGGCCCACTTGCTGTCCTGCCCGGACGGGAGCGGAAACCGAGGCGGGGATTTCTTTGCGGACAGAAATATTTTTCTCTTGCCCCCGCCGGACCAGTTTGCGAAATCTGCTTTTAGACTTCAGATGGATAATGTCCTTCTGGCCGCGTTTGACTTTCACCGTATAGCCGGTTTTATTCTCGGATTTTTGTCCTTCATACCAACGAAAGTTAGCGAATCCCCACGCGAGCAGGCGTTTCGCCTCGAATTCGGTCAAGAGACCGCCTACCGTGTTGTCCGCCACGCCCATAGCAGGGCCCGTCGTGCTACCGAGCCGACACGCCCAGGAAGGCGCCCAGCGAGTCAGCCCCCGCCGGGGGAGCTGCTTTTTCTACGCCCAGGTTTTCTTCCATCCAGCGGTTCGCCTGGGGTTCGGTCAAGGGCTTTCGACTGACCGCAAAGTGTTCCAAGGCCAACTTACCCTTGCCCTCTGCGTGGCAAGCCGCACAGTCCAGGCCCGACGGATTAGCGTGAGCGGCCGGTACGCCGGCCGGTCCAGCCTCCTCGTCCCCCTCGGTAATCACGGCACCCAGCTCGTAGCCGTCTACACCGGAAAAATACTTGACGACGGAGTCGGCTTCTTCCGAGCTCATGCCGAAGGTAGGCATCCTCACGTCAAGCCAGGGGCGCAAGCGTACGGGCTTGAGAAGGAAATCAAAAAACCAATCCTGTTGCAGCTTGGTACCCTCGCCCTCGAGTATCGGCGGAGCATTTTCGAGGTTTTCGTAGTACTTACGAATCTTCCCCTCGCTGCCTTCGAGCGTATGGCAACCATTACAGTTGTAGTAGTTGACGACCTCGCGACCGCGGGCTACCTCGATGTCGCCGGCCCCGTGGGCCATGAAACGACTGTTGGTTTTTGACTCGGTACGACTGGAAAGAAACGCGACCAAGGCCAGTGCGTCTTCTTCTGACAGGTTGAAGTCAGGCATCACTGCACCGATTCGATCAGTGGCGTAGCCCCTCGGCTCAAGAACCTTGTGGTAGGTGTAGTCGTACCAGGTATGGGCAACGTCGGTGCGGTTGCCGAAATACAACTCCTCGTCAAACTTCGAACCAAAGAACGAAAGCTCCGCCCCAATACGAACCTGCCCTTTCATGCCGTCGATTTCATGACAACCAAAGCAACCGTACTTGCGAATGAGCTCTTCGCCCTGTTCCACGGTTGCCGCTTCGGCGAGTCGACCGCGCAACGCGCCGTCTGCTTCCCTCGGGTCCCCCTCTCGCAGTGTAAGGAGGTAAGAAGTAATAGCTCCGGCTTCCTTTTCAGCGAGCCTCAGGTTCGGCATCTTGGTGTGCGAAGAAAATCCTCTCGGGTCACGCACCCAGTTGTACAACCACAATCCCGTGGTCTTTTCTGCAACACGCGCCAGGTTCGGTGCAACGTCCTTGCCGTCGGCCACGTGGCTCGCGAACTCATCAGCCGCAAAGCCGTGACAGCCCAGACAGCCCAGAGAACGGGTGAGAGCTTTGCCTTCCGCCACCAGCCCGGCGTTGCCTGGATCAACACCCACGGGACTGTCAGCCGCGTCCAACCAGGTCACCGATTCTTCGAGGGAGTCCGACAACAGGTAGGCCACTATAGCCTCAGCCTCGTCCCTCTCCAGCAAAAAGTCAGGCATGCGCGTGCGCGGCCGGAAAGCGGTCGGGTCAGCTACCCAGTCGACCAACCATTCGGGGTTGTCCTTGGCCGCGACTCGCTTGAGAGAAGGAGCCACCTTCGCCAGGTGGTCGTAGCCATAAGCCAGATGGCAACCGTGGCAACCCAGTTCCTGAAACAGACGTTCACCGCGAGCACCCGCGTCCTGTTTCTCCATTCCCTGCAGCGACACGTGACAACTCAGGCAGCGTGCTTCCAGTCCGCCTTCAAAAGTAACGAGAGGATCTTCCCAGTAGTGGTCTCCACCGTGGGCCCGCTCTACTTCGTTCATCGCCGCCCCCTCTCCACCGTGGCAGGGAGTGCAACCAAACTTGCGCACTTCGTGGTTGCCCAGGTAGTACTTGCGGTCGGGATGGGTGCGGAAAGGGTTCTCTTCTTCTTCGAAACCGCTCTTGTCGATGGCCACGTGGCAGTTCTGGCAACGCTCTACCTTACTGACCAGTTGATCGAAGTTGTTGCGCTCGAAGTCGGCAAGGACCACCTGTTCAACGACCGGTATATTGGGGACCCTCATGCCTAACATCTCAAAAGAAACCGAATCGAGCTTCTGCCCGATGCTCCCCAGTTCAGCCATGAAAGGCCGCAAGTCGGATTCGGCCTGCTCTTCGCGCTCGCGAATCTCCCTCGCGGCAGCTTCCAAGGCGGCAACGGCAACCTCGGCCCCTTCGAAGGCAGCCAGGGTGACTTCCAGGCGGTCCTCGAGGGCTGCAACCGCGGCCAGTTCAGAATCCCCGCTCTCGCCGTGAAGCTTGGCAAACTCGACCCTGTACCAGGCTTCCTCAATCTCGCTCTTGACCACGCGGTTGTCGAGATCGGTCTCCATGGCAGTTACTTCAGCGCGGGATTTTTCCCTGGCCAGCCGACTGAGTTCTTCGGCGGCCTCGCCCGACGCGAGATCAAGTCTCGTCTGTTCAAGGGCGGCAAGTGCTTCACCGTAAGCTGGGTCTTCGGCTAGACGGACCAGCTCAGTTTCGCGCTGAAGCTCGTACTTATCTATCGCAAGCCTGTAAAAATCAGCCTTGTACTTCTTCCACTCGTGCCGAGAGAAAGTATCCTGCCACACGGCCCACACAGTGCAGGCCACCAGTACGCCTATGACGAGAAGAAAAACTGCGCCGTAAGAACGCTTTTCTTCTTCTTCGACTAAGCCGCGGTTGCTTGTAAATTTGCCCTTGGCCATCTCGTGTTCCCGGTTGGTCCTGATCTACTTCAATTAGAGGAGCAGCGGCCGTAACCGCGCTCAGTTCCCACGTCCTTCTATCAAGCGGCCGACATAAAACAGCCCGGCACCCGAAGCCGCCAATCCCAGTTCCCTTAACAAGGTCACGGCACCGGTTATCCCCGCCACAAGCCCGAAGCCGACCACGCAGAGGCCGGCGACCTGCAATCCCCTGGCGAAATAGAACTCCACTTCGTCAGATATTAATCCAGGGTGTAACCATGATGTACTTGATATTGAAGCCCATCCTCATGATGAGCTTGATAACAACCGCGATCATGTTGAGGAACAGAAAACTCGCGAGGCCGAACCTCGCCATCCCCCAACGTTCCATGAATTCGCGGCCCTTGGCCCGCACGATCAGCCAGTACATCAAGCCGGTACCAAGGACGAAATAGCCGCCCACCACCGCCAGGCCGAACAGGGCAGACAGGGTGTAATCCCTGAATCCGAACAGGTATGGCAAGTCGACGTTGCTCATGGCGACGACCTTATGGCTGTCCCACACTTCCCACGGCCAGAACCAGTTCCACCCCGGGCCGCGGAGAAACGTCCCCACCACGATCAACACGATCCAGAGAACATGGAAGCCACCAAAAAACGTAAGGATCTCCCACTTACGGTCGGCGTAACAGAAATAGCCGTTGCCCTTGGGATTGATGTCTATGTAGGGCAACACCATGAGGCCCACGATTATAAACGACGGGAGCACCACGCCGGCGTGCCAGGGGTCAAAGAAAACCAGGATTTCCTGCAGTCCGAGGAAATACCAGGGCGCCTTCGAAGGGTTGGGAGTCCTGGTAGGTGCCGCCGGCTGTTCCAGCGGCGCATCCACGAGCAATGACCACACAAGCATGAAAGCCAGTACAGCCAGGAAACAGATAAACTCCGCCCTGACGAGATGCGGCCAGGTGTGAATCTTGTCGTCACCCGGCCCCTTGGCTCTCAGCAGGGTCTTTTCCACTCGCCCGCCGTCGGAAACCTGCGGCGCGGCTTTGCCAACGTCCGCCATGGTCTTGATCTGTTTAGATTCAGCCATGTCGCCTCACAGTGCCGGGCCGGATAGGCCGTCCCGCCTAATTCTCCAGAAGTGAACGATCAACAGCAGCGTTGTCACCAGGGGAAAGAAGATGCAGTGCAGGATGTAAAACCGCAGGAGCGTGTGCGGGCCAATCTCGCCGCCGCCGAATATCAACGCGCGCGCATCGTAGACCGCGTTTACCCCGGCAAACTCAGCAAAGGGCCCTTCGTGCCCCAGCAACGGTGTAGCGCGGGCCATGTTTGACCCCACGGTCACCGCCCAGATCGAAAGCTGATCCCAGGGCAGCAGGTAACCGGTAAAACTGAGCAGCAAGGTAAGCACGAGCAGGATCACTCCCACGACCCAGTTAAACTCGCGCGGGGGTTTGTACGAGCCGGTCATGAACACCCGGAACATGTGTAGCCACACCGCGATGACCATTGCGTGCGCGGCCCAGCGATGCATGTTTCTCATGAGCATACCGAAGGGCATGTCGAACTCGAGGTACTTCATGTCGGCGTACGCGTACTCGGCAACCGGTCGGTAGTAGAACATGAGATAGACACCGGTCACCACGGTAATAAGAAACATCAGGAAGGTTATACCGCCCATGCACCAGGTGAACTTCAAGCGAATCCCGTGCCGTCTCACCTTCGAAGGATGAAGGTGAAGCCAGACATTACCTGAGACCATCAACACGCGGTTGCGCGGAGTGTCGTCGTAGCCGTGCCGGAAGATCGACTGCCACACCGGGCTCTCGACGATCTGCTTTTTGATTTCCTCCCACTTGCTCATAAGTATTGTTTCTATCCCCGTCTGCGGTCAGGCCGCTGCAGATTCAGACCGTCAGGTACGACCCGGGCTTGCCCCAGTCGCCTCTTTCCGACCGATACTTCACGCCCACGTCTACCAGCAACTCGCCTTCTTCGGTCAAGGTGATGCGCACCCGCTCGAGCGGCCGCGGCGCCGGACCTTCAAAATTAACCCCGCTACGGTAGAAGCCGCTGCCGTGGCAGGGACACTTGAACTTGTTCTCGGCCGTCAGCCAGCGCGGCGTGCACCCAAGGTGAGTACACTTGGCGTAAAGGGCGTAAAACCCTTTCTCGTCCCTGACGATCCAGACTCGAAAGTCCTTCTTGAATTTCTCACTGACCTCGCCAATGCCAAAATCATCGGGTATGCCGGCCTTGAAGGTCGTGTCGGGCTTGAACAGCACCCGCGGAAAGCTGGAACGCATTCCCGCAAGCAGGGTCGCCAGCGACACAATTCCGAAACCCGACCAGCCCAGCCGTCCGAAAAAATCGCGCCTCGACCACACGCTGGCCATCTGCTCTTTGCCACGCTTGCGGCGGTCAGCCTCCTGTTGCTGCTCGACGCGTCGCTGCTCATGGATGCCGGCGATTTCTTCTGCGCTCAGTTCCTCTTTATCTTTCGCCATCGCTATTTCTTATTCCCGGTCCGATCCTGCTGCAGAACTTCCGTCGTCTCCGCTCTCAGCCCAAGCTCCTGTCATCCCGCTCCAGAACTTCTGGAGCAACATCACCAGCAGTCCCCAGGCAAGCAGCCCCCCCCCGAAGGCGAGGATGAGCATCCCAATCGGCGGGAAAACCGGTATCAACAACGGGCCCACGATGCACAAGAGCACCCCCAGGCCAAAACTGCTTACACCAGTGCCTCTTCCTCTTAGTGAATCCTCGCGCTCTTCATTACTCGACGCCCGCCCTGCCGATGGCTCGGCCACCGGCAATCGGTCTCGCACCAGCGCGACCGCATAATCGTGAAGCCCTTCCTGCTCAGCGGCCTCCGCTCGGCCTATGACTTCGGCCAACTCATCGGCCATGTCTTCGAGCCATGTCTCGACCTCGGCAACCTCGGCTACCCGGGGCACCTCGACCGACGCTTCCCCGGAAGTTGAACCAGGGGCAGTTTCCTCGGCCTTATCCTCAGCCGCGTCCTCAGCCAACAGGCCTTGTCCGCTATCTCCGACTCCCCTGTCGGTTTCTTCACCAGCCACGTTCTATCCGGGTCGCCCCGCTCAAAGCTGCGTCGCTACCGACTGCTACCTCCGCTGAGCTATTACAAACCATCGACCTCGTCAACCACGCATTAGCCAACGTTTATATGTCTAAAAAGTTATTGCGCGAACGCTAATACATGGGGTAGAACTTGAGTATGTCAGCGGCAGAGCCTTCGTATTACCTGCGTCTGCTCGCAGCGCTTGGGAGCCACTACTGCCCCGCGTGCTTCTCCCCCGCTGATTTCGCAAAAGAGTCCCGGTGTTACGGTGCCTGCTCTACCAGGGCGCGGATGGATCCGCTGCTCCCAAGCCACCCTGCTATCGCAAGCGCGGGCTTCGTAGACTTTTACGAAGCTGAACCCATGCCTGGCCTTTCGGCCTCACTGCGGGCTTTCAAATACGGCGACCTGCGCAGCAGGGGGCGGGCCTTGTGCCTGCTGTTTGCCGCCGCAGTGGCCGACTGGGCACCCGCGATAGACTTCGTGGTGCCGGTAGCCTCGATACCCGAGCGCCAGAAAACAAGGGGCTTCAACCAGGCCGGCTGGCTTGCCTGCTCTGCCGCACGAGCACTAGCCATCCCCTGCCATACCACCCTGCTCAGACGCAGGCCCGGACAGGCCCAGGCTCGCAGCAGCGGTGCCCAGCGGCGTAGCTTACGCGGCCAGTTCTACTGTACGCGGCAAATGCCCACCGGGGCCCGGGTACTGCTGGTCGACGATGTCTACACAACGGGTGCAACCGCCGGCGACAGTGCCCAGGCACTGGCCCGGGCCGGAGCTGGAAGCGTTCACTTTGCCTGCCTGCTGGCCACGCCCGAGACGCGATCCGCCAGGAGAATTGAACCAACGTGTCTTTGACTACTCGCGCCCGCTCCGATAATCGCGGCACGTGGCTTCCGCAGGCTCGCACACTTACCGAAGCGCAGGCGTTGACGTCGCAGCGGCTGACAGGCTGGTAAAACGAATCGCCGCGCTCGCGGGGTCCACCCGCACGGCAGACGTTCTATCGGGCGTTGGACCCTTTGCCGCCGCTGTCCGTGTTCCCTCCCGCTACCGCAAGCCGGTGCTGCTGTCCTCGTCCGACGGCGTGGGGACCAAGCTCGAAGTAGCAATACTGTCCGGCCGCCACAACAGCATCGGCATCGACCTCGTGGCGATGAACGTGAACGACTTGATCACGGCCGGGGCGAGCCCGCTGTTCTTCCTTGACTACCTCGCTGCGGGCAAGCTCGCGTCTATCGACGCGGAATCGATCATCGCCGGCATCGCCGAAGGCTGCCGGCAGTCGAAGGCCAGCCTGGTCGGCGGCGAGACGGCAGAAATGCCCGGCTTCTATCCCGACGGGCACTACGACCTCGCGGGTTTCTGCGTAGGCGTTGCCGAAGAGAAAGACCTTATCGACGGGAGCGCTGTGCGCGCGGGCGACTTGCTCGTGGGCTTGCACTCATCGGGCCTGCACAGCAACGGCTACAGCCTGGCGCGCAAGGCGCTGGGTGTCACCAACCGACGCTCGCTCGGACGCTTTCGCCGCGAGCTGGGGCGCAGCCTGGAAGACGAGTTACTCGAGCCAACCCTGGTTTATGTTCGACCGGTGCTGGGCGCCCTGTCGAGATTTCGTATCCATGCGATGGCGCACATCACCGGCGGAGGACTGCCCGGCAACCTGCCGCGGGTTCTGCCCGAGGGAGTCTCGGCAGTGGTCGATCGCGACTCCTTCCCGTCCCTCCCGATATTCGAATTACTCGCCAGCAAGGGAGGCATATCGCGTGCAGAGATGGATCGTACCTTCAACTGCGGCATTGGTTACGTGATGGTCGTTGCAGCCAGCCAGGCGAAGCGCGTCGTTACCTACCTCCGAAGGGCCCGCTGCGGGGCGTCGATCATGGGAGAAATCATTCCGGGCAACCGAAGCGTCCGCTATCGCGGCAAACGATGAAGAAAGCCTTCCGCATAGGAGTAATGGCCTCGGGCAGCGGCACCAATTTTGGCGCCCTCGCCAAGGCTTGCGCCGATGCTGATTTTCCAGCGACCATAGGCCTGCTGCTGTGCAACAGGCCTGGGGCGGGAGCCCTTACCATCGCCGAGGAGTTCAACGTCCCCACCGCTGTGCTTCAACAAGCCGATTACGACGACCGGGAATCCTTTGACGCGGCGGCGGCCGGAGAATTAAAATCGGCGAAAGTGAACCTCGTAGTCATGGCCGGCTTCGACCGGCTGGTCACGCCTGCCCTGCTCGACGAATTCCCCGGCGGGATAATTAATATACACCCGGCAATCCTTCCGGCGTTTCGTGGAGCCGAGGCCCAGACGCAAGCCGCCGAGTACGGGGTCACCCTGACTGGTGCCACCGTGCACTTCGTAGACCGGGACGTAGACCACGGCCCTATCATCGTACAGGCAGCCGTCCCCGTATTGGCCGGCACCGACGCCGCCACACTGAGAAAGCTCGTGCTCACCGAAGAACACCGCATCCTGCCCTGGGCGGTAAAAGTACTGGCGGAGGGCAGGGTCAGTGTAGATGGCCGGGTGGTAAAGATAAGCGGGGCGAGCCTTCCATCAAGCGCCCTGACCAGCCCCGACGTGGACGCTTGATCACCGCCGGCTGTCGGCAGGATAGTAGAACCTTTCCAGGCGGTCGCCTGACACCCCGGCAAGGTAGAGCAACTTGAGGGACCACATGAGCAGTGTGGTCCGTAGCAGACCCCGCTGAGTCCATCTCCGCGACGAAGTAACAACCCGAGACAGGGGAACAGCCATCGCGGCCATGCCCCTTAAACGTCGCGACAAGCCGATGTCTTCAAAGAGGTAGCTTTCCTGGTAACCACCGGCCTCGTAAAACAAGTCTTTCCTCGCAAAGATCGCCTGGTCCCCCGACGCGCTCCTCGTCAACCTGGAGCGATGATTGATAAGGAACGCTATCAGCTTCAAAAGGGCTCCCGCTTGATCGAAATCAATGTCAAAGCGTCCCCAGCCAGCCCCTGCCCCGCTTGAACTCTCACTGGCCAAGAGTCGACCAACTTCGTTCTCGAAACCCGGGGGGAGCATGGTATCGGCGTGCAGGAAGAGCAGGACCGGGCTCGTCGCGGCGGCGGCCCCCGAATTCATCTGCAGGCCCCGGCCCCTGGACGCTGTCACCACGAGCGCACCCGCGCTCTCGGCCCGCAGGCAGGTCCTGTCCTCGCTGCCTCCATCCACAACTATTACCTCGGCCGCTGCCGAAGCGCAGCGCACGACAGCCCCGATTGACCCTTCTTCGTTCAAGGCCGGGATAATAACGCTGATCGGCAGGCACGCCGAGCTGCCTCCACCGGGGGAAGCACCTACAATGCGGGTCTTCGTCACTGGGTTGTCGCCCCCGGGTGCTTTGACGGCTGTAGCGGGACTGCTAACATCCGCACGTGGCAGAAAAACAATGGTTCACTATAGTCGCGATCGGAAGAGATCGTCCCGGGATCGTAGCCGACCTCGCGCAGTGCGTTTACGATTGCGACTGCAACCTCGAGGACACTGCCATGACAGCCCTCGGTCAGGAATTCGCCACGTTGGTGCTCGTCAGCGGCACATCTGATTCGACTGGGGAAACCCTCGCGACCGCGGTCCGACGCCTCGAATGGGAACGCCACTTGACCGTCTACCTGCGACCGCTGGACGAGGCCCCCAGCCATGCGACCCCCAGCGACGAACCCCAACTGCGCATTCGGGCCGTGGGCGTAGACAAGGCGGGCATCGTTGCCGGCGTTGCGCGGGTGCTCGCCGAACGCGAAATGAGTATTCGAGATCTGCGCGGTCATATATCACCTGCTCCGCAAAGCGGCACTCCTATCTACACGCTCTCGGTACTGGTCGATGCCCGGGGCACCACCGCCGCAGAGTTGGAGCAATCCTTTGCGCCGGTATCGGCGCGCCTCGAAGTCGAGATCACCGCAAGGGCGGAACCCTCGCCTGGCGCGAACTGAAGTTTTCAGTCGACCCTGCCGGGCCTGAACAGCACCTTGCTCTCCGACGCCACGAGTTCGTCGTTTACAAACAGGCTGACCGCCCTGGTCAGGGTGCGAGCCTCGAGCTCCTGCCCACGTCGCCTCACGTCCTCCAGTCCATCCTGTCCCACGTTGATGTGAAACACGTCCTGCAGAATGATCGGTCCCTGGTCGAGATCTTCGGTTACAAAGTGGGCGGTACAACCACACACCCTGACGCCGGCCTCCCAAGCCTGGCGGTACGCCTTGGCCCCCGGGTAATAAGGCAGCAGTGAAGGGTGGATGTTAACCATCTTGTTGCGATACCTGCCAACGAGATCCGGAGGTACTACCTGCATGTAGCGCGCAAGCACGACGAGGTCCGGATCGACGGCGCCGAGCTGGTCGCCGAGAAACTTCATGTGGGCTTCCTTGTCGGTTGAGGGAAAATACCTGAAAGGCAGCTGGTATTGCTGAGCGAGCGGCTCAAGGTCCTGGTGGTTGGACAACACCAACGAAATATCAGCGTCCAGGTCTCCCGAGCGGTGGGCGGCCGCGATGGCCTGCAGGCAGTGGGGCTCGCGCGAAACCAGGATGGCGATCTTCTTCCGAGACCGTTCGCCGTGCAGCCTTACGCTGACTTCCATGTCGAGCTCTTCGCCGACCCGCTTGAGGTCGAGAACCAAGGAGTCGAGGCTTCCTGAGAGATCGGCGAGATCCACGAGCATGGTCATGATGAACATACCCTCCATCACGGTCTGCTCGATGTTCTCTATGTTGACCTGCCGCTCGGCCAGGTAGGCTGACACCCGGGCCACCACCCCTTTCTGGTCACGACCAAGTACAGAAATTACCGCTGGATTGACAGCCATTTAACGAGCTTAACCAGACAATGCCTGGCTCGCAAGTTCTACTGTGCCTGTCGATCGAGTCTGGCAGCCGGAGTGGGCTGCTCGCGGGGGAAAAAGGGGCTGCCGCACCCCGGGTTGAGTCGTCCAGCAAAGTTCGCTCGGACGCCCGGGGCGCGACAGCCAGGGGAGACTTCAGCCGATCTGTCCTTTCCAGCCTCGGCGCGAGTAGATCCTTTCTCGCCTCAGGCCAGGCCCCACGACTTCACCCGGAGCGCCACCGAGGGCAAGTTTCTTTATTCGCCGCAATCCCTTGCGTATGTACTCAGGATCAATTCTCAGCGACGTGCATATGTTTTCAAAAGCGAAAGCCGAGTCCGTGTCCTGACTAGCTATCCAGCTATCGACCTCAAAGAAGCGATGCCTCGCTTCTGGCCGTGGCGAATCCAGACCCGCCTGGAAAGTCACAAGGGCCTCTTCCAGTACTGCGAGCATGAGACGATTGGCCGGCTCTGAAGAGATTTCGGGAGTATCCGACCCTACCGATACGAGTTGTAATGTCTGGCTTCCATTCATGGCGACGTTCCTCCTTGTTTAAAACCCCACGCTCCCCTCGCGGTGTTTCCTTCCTCTCTGCTTGCAGCCTACTGCTGAGCGCCACCCTCGGTCAACGAAATAGAGAGCTCGGAACAGATTTTTTGCCCGGAGGCTCCAAGAGCATAAGATTGCGTGTATCGTATGGAAACAAACTGGAATGCTTTGCGATGGCGCAGAGCAACTGCCCTGTTGCCTGACCGATACACTTGGGAGCGAACTCCATCCCTCGTTGCGCTTGCCTCAATGCAAAAACCGAATTGGCCCCGCCCTTTATGAACCTGATTCGGAGCGAGCGGAACCTGGCTTAAATCCCTTGGACTCGGGCTTTTCTGGCCAGTGGCTTGCCCCCCTCCCGGCTCGGCTGCTAGACTGTCTAGTCGGCCTGCCATAACCCCTCGGACCCCTACCCGGCCAAAAGAGACCAGCCTTGAAAGACCACCAACAGCTCGCTCACGCACGAGGCGTAGTATTTTCAGCCTTGACGGCGATGATTTGTGCCTCCCTGTTACTAGGGCCCCTGCCAGCCCTGGCCTCGAGCGGCGAGGATACCCTTTACCGCGCCCGCCGCTACATACGAGCGGCCGAGCTCTGCGATTCGGTGCAATTGAAAGACCGCCTCTACCGCGAAGCGGAAGAACTGGCGAGAGAAGTCCTGCTCGAAAACCCAAGGGAAGCCGATGCCCACTTCCTACTGTTTGCCTCGGCTGGCGGCAGGGCCATGGCTAAGGGCCCGGGGCTTTCGGCCATTGTCCAGATGTCGCCCCTGAGACGACACCTCGACACCGCGCTGGAAATAGACCCCCAGCACGCGCACGCCCTGGGCGTGAAAGGTGGCATCCTACTGGGACTGCCCCGACTACTCGGCGGCAATCTCGACAAAGCGCTCTCCTACCTGAAGCGCGCGGTTGAACTCAACCCCACCGGCGCCAATACAAGGCTGTCACTCGCCAGGGCTCTACTGAAAAAAGGCGACCGCAACGGGGCCAAGCTAAACGCCCAGCTTGCCGGCCACTACGCGAGCCTGACCAAGCGAACCCCGGTACTGGTTGCTGCCGACAAGCTCTTGAATTCGCTGGACGGCAGCTCAACCTGAAGGCCCAGGCAGCGGACAACGACCCGCCATGGAC
Source organism: Candidatus Binatota bacterium (assembly GCA_012960245.1). Classification (NCBI taxonomy): domain Bacteria; phylum Candidatus Binatota; species Candidatus Binatota bacterium. The sequence goes on from DUBO01000044.1 coordinate 12,901, forward strand.
ACCGGCGACACTTTCGCTCAGCTCGTCCGCCTCATGCACCGCCTGCGCGCGCCAGGCGGTTGTTCCTGGGACGCGGCGCAGACCCACCAATCACTGAAGCCCTACTTCGTCGAGGAAACTTACGAAGCTCTGGAGGCCATTGATTCGGGCTCCGACCGCGAACTGCAGGAAGAACTAGGCGACGTCCTGCTGCAGGTTCTTTTCCATTCTGAAATCGCTGGAGAGAGACTGGCCTTCACGATCGATGACGTGGTGGAAGGTTTGAGCTCCAAGCTCATTCGCCGACATCCACACGTCTTTGCTGACGGCGACGCTGAAACCCCTGAAGAAGTCGCCCGCAACTGGACCCGCCTCAAACTCGAAGAACGAAAAGCCACAGCAACCCCGGGTCAGCAGCCTTCGGTTATAGACGGGGTACCAGCCGCCCTTCCCACCCTGCTCAAAGCTCATCGCCTGGGAGAAAAGGCAGCGGGCGGTGGTTTTGACCGCGCCAGCGCCGACGATATGCGCTCACAGCTCGACACGGGCCTCACACGCCTCGATGCCGCCCTCGCAGCCGACGACGACCAGCAAAGCGAACTTGTCATAGGCGAGGTACTGTTATCGCTCGTCGACCTGGCGCGCAAAATCGGGGTAAACGCAGACACGGCACTAGCCGGGCGGCTGCGTCGATTTGAAAACCGCTTCCGACTCTTGGAGACCAGCTTTGCCGGCCGCGAAGCCAGCGATATCGGCGCGGGCGAACTGGAACACGCCTGGAAAAAAACCGACGATCAGGGTTGACGAGGCCCTGACCGGGCGCGATCTATCATGGAGCGCGTTATCTCGCTTCCCAGCACGAACGACACCACCATGTAGCAAGCGCCCCCGGCTCCCACCAACAACGGCAACGCCGTTAAAGCTCCACCCGGCAGCTGGGCGACCAGGGGCTTAGCGACAAAGAGCACGGCGCCCATGACCGCAGTGGCCACGAGTTGAACCATCAGCTCGCGGTTAATAATCCTTCGGCCGAAATCCGGAAACTGCCGGGCCACGAAAAAGAACAGGACCGCAGCGTTGCATATTGAAGCCAGTGCGGCCCCCAGGGCGAGCCCTGCGTGGTCGAAGTCGGCCACTCCCATAAACTCAACCGCGCCGGCCAGAGCCTGGCCCGCCCACCAGTCCACGGGCCTGACAGCAGGCCCCATGAAAGCAACGTCAAAAACTACATTCGCTACCAGTGCGACAACAGCCGCCATTACCGGCAGCGATGGCTTTTTCATGGCGTAGAACACGTTAACAAGCACCCGGACTGAAGCCACGCCAAGTAGGCCCAGGCTGCTCGCGCGCAGCGCGAGCGCCGTGGCAGCGGTGTCAGCGGCAGAAAACTGCCCGCGCTCAAAAAGAGCAGACACTATCTCCGGCGCCAGCAACCACATAGCCAGGGCCGCGGGAATACACAGCGACCACGCCATCTGCAGCGACCAGGCGAGGCTGGCTGCCATGCCCCGGGTATCGCCGGCTGCAGCCTGCTCACTCAAACGGGGCAGCGCTGCCGTTCCTATGGCAACGGCGATTATGCCCAGCGGAAACTCAAATATTCGATCAGCGTACCAGAGCCAGGATACGCTGCCCTCCTGGAGCACAGAAGCCAGGATGGTCGATACCAGCACGTTGATCTGGTAGACCGCTGCTCCAAAAACTGCGGGGCCCAGGAGCACACCCACCTGCCTGACAGCCGGATGGGTCGGCCGCCACGAAGGCACTGGGTTTATCCCCTCCTTCAGCAGCGACTTGATCTGTACAGCAAACTGGAAAACCCCGCCCACGAGGACCCCCACGACCAGAGCCATCACGGCGGGTACAAGCCTCTCGGCCAAGGCGACCGCCGCGATAATAATGCTGATATTCAATAGCACGGGGCCGGTGGCGGGCGCTGTGAAGCGCCGATAAGAATGCAATGCCCCCATGGCCCAGGCTGCCATCCCCACCAGTAACAAGTACGGAAACAGCGCCCTGGTAAGCATTACCGCCAGTTCAAACTGGCCCGCATCAGCCGAAAAACCCGGGGCAAAAACCGAGACCACTTCATCAGCAAATAAGACCCCAGTCAGCGTCAGGAGAAGCAGGCCAAGCAACGCGGCGCCGCCCACAGCAGCGATGGCGCGATTGCCCTCAAGTCTCCCCTGCCTTCCGATAATCCCACTGAAGACAGGAACAAAAGCGATGCTTGCCGCCCCTTCGGCCGCTACACGGCGAAACAGATTGGGGATACGAAAGGCAACAAAAAACGCGTCCATGCCACCCGAAGCGCCAAAAAGGCCGCCAAGAACGATATCCCGCGCGAGACCGGATACCCGGCTCACCGCGGTCAACGCCCCCACCCTGACAGCGCCGCCTGCTATTCCGCCCGCAGCGTCACTGTCCGCCTCGTGGCTGGCTTGACCGGACCCGCCGCGCTTGTTAATGTCTGCGATTCCGGTCACCTCGGGGCCTGTTTAGAGGGCCGCTCGAGTTTGCGGCAGAAGCCGTTTTCTCCGAGGGAGCCCATTTCGCTAGAGGAGTCATAGTGGCAAACCATAAATCAGCACTGAAGCGTCACCGGCAGTCTTTACGCCGCCGCACGGCCAATCGTGTGGTTCGTAGCCGTGTTGGCACGGTTGTGCGCCGCCTGCGCGCCGCCATCGCCGCCGGCGACTCGGATACTGCCAAGCAAGAGCTGCTGGCAGCAGAAAGTATGCTCGGTAAAGCAGCCGGCAAAGGGGTGCTCCACCGCTCGACCGCCTCGCGGCAGACGTCGCGTCTCGCTCGACAGGTCGCCGAGCTCTCAAGCAACTAGTCCCCTTTTGCACAGGCCGCGCTGAGACAGCCCAGCGGTATCCGTCCGGGTGTGCCCCCCCCTTGGCCGTGCGCAGCAGCCTACCAGCGCTCATTTTCCCCCGTTACTCTCAGGGCTGTGTTTCTCCCCGCGAGACTTTCGCCCGTACCGTTCCGACAGCATCCAACGGATACACGATCGATAGCGATGACATTACTGCGTCGACCAGGTCCTCCACGAGGCCATCGACAGCAGCGGCACGGGTGTAAACACCCAACTGCACGCCATCGAACTCGGTCAGGTCCCCGGCAGCAACCTTGCGGTCAGCGACAAAAGCCGCACTGCTGGCGACGATGGCATCTCGCACGGCCGGGTGGCCTCGCGAGACCGACAAGTCCCTTTCCATCAGGGTGTCCCCGGCCCGGTTCTTCATCAGCACCCGAACCCGGAGCGTGGTGTCGTAGTCCAGCACTTCGTCGAACTGGTTGAACGCCACCGGCTGGGTAAGGTATCCCGATACAGTGAGTTCAAGAATTGAGTCAGCGCGAAGCGGCGAGTCGACAACACCGAGACGTCCCTGCCTACGAAAGCGAACCCGCAATTCCCGGCGTAGCTTGTCCGCGAGGACCGGATCACCCTCGTCGCCGACAACCTGGGCCACGTAGACACTCCGCACGGAATCTGGCAGCGCAGCACCCGGCCGCAGCACCGTATAACCACAAGCCGACAGCAGGATTGCCGACGCGCAAGCCGATACGAATAAGAGAAGACCACCACCCCTGTTGATCATATCACCACGTTTACCAGCCGGCCCGGCACAACGACCACTTTGCGAGGGTCAGCGCCGTCGAGGTAAGCAACGACCTTCGAGTCGGCCAGCGCCAGGCGGCCCAGCTCATCCCGGTCGGTATCGGGGGATACTTGTATTCTGGACCGTATTTTACCGTTAACCTGCAACACTATTTCAACGCTGTCCCGCAGCATCGCTGCCTCGTCGTAGACGGGCCAACCCTGTTGGTCCATATCTTCTTTACCCGTCAGCTCACCCCATAGCTCGTTGGCGACGTGCGGCACGAAAGGCCCGAGCAGCAAGAGCACCGTGGCAAGCCCGAAGCGATGAAGTCGTTCGCCATCCGCGAGCGCAGCAAAATCAACCGACTGGTATTCATTGACCAGCTCCATTATAGCCGCGATAGCGGTGTTGAAGCGCAGGCGTGTCCCCACGTCGCGACTAACTCGTTGAATCGTTTCGTGCACGACCCCGCGGAGACGCCGTCCCTCTTCGTCCAGGCTTTCGGGCCCCGGGTCAGAACAGTCACCGCTAGTTTCTTCGGCAGCGGCGATTACCTGCCGCCAGACCCTTGATATGAAGCGGCTCGCCCCTTCCACGCCCTTCTCGCTCCACTCGAGATCTTTCTCGGGGGGAGCAGCAAACACCGAGAACAGGCGCGCAGTGTCGGCGCCGTAACGCCCGATAAGTTCATCCGGGTCAACAACGTTCCCCTTCGATTTACTCATCTTGGCACCGTCCTTGATCACCATGCCCTGGGTCAACAGATCACCGAAAGGTTCAGACAGGTCCAGCCAACCAAGGTCCCTGAGAACACGAGTGAAAAACCGGGAGTAGAGAAGATGCAGAACCGCGTGCTCGACCCCACCGACGTATTGGGAAACGGGTAGCCACTCGGCCACCGCCACCGGGTCGAAGGGGCGCTGGTCGTCCCCTGTGCTGGTGTAGCGAAGAAAGTACCAGGACGACTCCATGAAGGTGTCCATCGTGTCAGTTTCCCGGCGGGCTTCTCCACCACAACTGGGACATGAAACCTGAGCGAACTCGGCCAACGACGCGAGCGGCGATGCCCCGCTTGCTGCCATGGTCACGTCCTCCGGCAGGACGACCGGGAGGTCCTTTTCGGGCACCGCTACCGTGCCGCAACTGTCGCAGTAGATAACCGGAATCGGACAACCCCAGTACCGTTGCCGCGAAATACCCCAGTCCCTCAACCTGTAGTTGACGACCGCCCTGCCACGCTGAGTCTCGACGAGCTGCTTGCAGATTCCTTCCCGGGCGTCGCGGCTCGCCAACCCGTCAAAATCACCGCTGTCAAAGAGTACTCCGTCCTCCACCATGGCCTCGGTCATATCGGCGGCTACGAGGGCACCGTCGGGGGGAGCGATCACCGGCCTGATTGCGACACCATTGCCGCGGGCGAACACAAAATCTCGTTGGTCGTGGGCCGGCACCGACATCACTGCCCCGGTCCCGTAGCCCATGAGAACAAAGTCCCCCAGGAAAACCGGAACTTCTTCACCGTTGACCGGATTGACCGCCCGGCTGCCGGTGTCGAAACCCTGTTTGCCCTGCGCGCGCTCTACGTTGCTTCGCGAGGCCACGGCATCCACGAACTCCCGGGCTTCCTTCTCGCGCCCCCCGGCTTCGGCCAGCTTCATTGCCGCCGGATGCTCGGGAGCAATACACACAAAGGTGGCTCCAAAAAGAGTATCAACCCTGGTAGTGAACACTTGCAGGGTTTCACCAAGGGCAGGCAGTTCGAAAAAAACTTCTACGCCCTCGCTGCGGCCGATCCAGTTGCGCTGCATGGTGAGGACCTTGTCGGGCCACTTGCCCTTGAGCTGGTCCAGGCCGTCGAGCAGCTCGTCGGCGTAATCGGTAATCTTCAAGAACCACTGGTCAAGCTCGCGGTTGGTTACCGGGCTGTGCCCTCTCCAACAACTATCCCCGTCGACCTGCTCGTTGGCGAGTACCGTACCACAGCCTTCGCACCAGTTGACGACAGCGCTCTTTCGGTAGGCTATGCCACGCTCAAGCATCTGCACAAAAAACAGTTGCTCCCATCGATAGTAGTCAACATCGCAGGTCGCCAGTTCAGTGCCGGGGTCATAACTGAAGCCCAGGCGCCCCAGTTGTTTCTTCATTTCCTCGATATTGGCCCGCGTCCACGAAGCCGGCGCTACGCCCCTCTCGATGGCAGCAGCCTCGGCTGGAAGTCCGAAGGCATCCCAGCCCATGGGATGAAAAACCTTGTGCCCCCGGGCCGCGTGAAAGCGCGCGAGCACGTCGCCGATGGTGTAATTCCGGACGTGCCCCATGTGGATGCGCCCCGAGGGGTACGGAAACATCTCGAGCTGGTAGTATGGCGTGCCATCACCAGCAGGCTTGAAACTGTCGTTATCCTGCCAGTGGCGCTGCCACTTATTCTCGATGACCGAGGGGTCGTAAAACTTCACCCCGACTTGCCGTCCTGTTTCTCCAGCAGCTTGCGCTCCATCGCAACCGAGTCGAGAACCCCGTTAACAAAAGCTGGGCTGGTGGTGTCACAAAATTTCTTGGCAACCTCGACAGCTTCGTTTATCACCACCGCCGCAGGCGTGTCGCCCACGTATATCATTTCGCCAAGAGCGACCCTGAGCAGGCACAGATCCACACGCGCTATGCGTTGGATGTCCCAATTTTCTGCCGCGCCTGAAATCAAAGCGTCGAGTTCTTCCTGGTGCTCGAGCGCCGCCGTCGCCAATTGCGAACCGAAACGGCGAACGGTCTCACCGACGGTTGGAAGTTCAGCCCAGAACAGCTCTATGGCCTCGGGCGAGCGCTCACCGCCAAGCTCCACCTGGTAGACAAGCTGCAAGGCCGCTTCGCGCGCTTTGGTTCGTGCCCCCATGCGACCTTCAGCCTGCGGCCAACCGGCGCATCTCCAGTAATGTGTCGACCGCGCTGACCACCGCATCGTACCCCTTGTTACCAAACTCTCCGCCTGCTCGGGCCAATGCCTGCTCTATGTTGTCGGTCGTGAGTACCCCAAAAGACACGGGCATGTTTTCCTCCAGTGCGACCTGCTGAACACCAGCAGCAGCCTGGGCACACACGTAGTCAAAGTGCGGGGTCTCTCCCCTGATGACAGCCCCCAGGCAGACAACGGCGTCATAACGCCCACTCCGGGCAGCACTCGCGGCCAACAAAGGCAGTTCGAACGCCCCCGGCACGCGATAGACCTCGGTATCTGCTTCGTGCTTGTCGGCCGCCAAAAGCGCCCCTTCGAGCAGACTATCGGTCACAGCCGAATTAAAACTGGCGACGACCACCGCGATTCGAGTCTTGTTATTCGCCACCGCTGTTCTCCCTGGAAACGATCTCCAGCGCCCCGCTGTCGAGAAGGTGGCCGAGTTTCTGCTTCTTGGTCTTGAGGTAGTCCACGTTGTGAGAACGAGCCGGTGGCTGGAGCGGGCGCCGTTCGATCACATTAATACCGTGCTTCTTGAGCCCGCTTACCTTCGCTGGGTTATTCGTAAGCAGGCAGACCCTGGCAACGCCAAGGTCCTTGAGTATCTGTGCCGCCATTCCGTAATCCCTGAGGTCCTCGCCAAAGCCGAGGTCGAGATTGGCCTCAACCGTATCCCTGCCTTGGTCCTGCAGGTGATAGGCCTTGATCTTGTTCGCAAGGCCTATGCCACGCCCCTCCTGGTGCATGTAGACGACGACGCCGCGACCACTGCGCGCAATCATCTCGAGCGACATGGCGAGCTGTTCTCCACAGTCGCAACGCGCCGAGCCGAGCACGTCACCGGTAAGACACTGTGAATGAACTCTCACCCAGATCGGTTCCGGGCCGTCAAGGACTCCCGCTACCAGGGCCACGTGTTCGTGTTCGTCCATCTCGTTACGATAGACAACGGCGCGATAGCGGCCACCGTAGGCGCTGTCGATTTCCCTTTCGGCAACCCGCTCAACCACCAGCTCGGTTTTGAGTCGCATATCCACCACTTCCGAGACGTCGACCATGGGAAGCGAAAAGCGTTCGGCCAAGGATCGTAACTCTGCTTCATCAGCCACTTCGCCATCGTTACCCAGCACGCAACAAAAGGCGGCAGAGCGCGGCGAGCCGGTCATGGCAACAAGGTCAGCAGCAGCTTCAGCGGGGGCCGCCGTAACCAGAGACCCCCTGTCCGAAACACGAACCGAGTGCACGTGGCCGGGCATGACCAGGGAGGCCACGTCAGAATCTGGATGCGAAGCCACCAGTATCGTCCGCGCCCGGTCGGCCGCGGAAATTCCGGTGCTCACTCCTTCCGCCGCTTCAATGGACGCGCCGAAGACCGGCCTACCTTCCGCCGCCGAATCGTCGGCCAGCAGCGGAATGCCCAGCTGTTGCATGCGCTGCTCAGTCATCGCCAGGCATACCAGACCGCGGGCGTGGCTCACGAAAAAATTGATCGTATCGGCATCAAGCAGGCCCGGATTTACGCAGACGCTGGCCCCCCGCTCCGGGTGCTCACGGTCAGTCAAGAGCACGACCCGGCCAGCGGCCAGAGCGCTCACGGCAAGCTCTACCGGTTTTTCTTTTTTGACCTCAACCATTCTTTTCAAAGCGACCGCGCCACACGAAGTCATGGCCGACCCTGTCTATCGTGCCATCACTCAGCATGGGTGCTCCCGCCGGAGAGCTGACCCCAAGGGAATCAAGCATTGGCACCCCATCGCCGCCGAGCAGCCGTGTACTATAGAACAGGGTCAGTTCAGAAACCACGCGGGCTTTAACGGCGCTCGCGGCGACCCCGGCTCCGCCCTCTATCAGCAATTCGTGCACATCGCGCCTGCCCAGTTCGGCCAGCAACCGGTGCCACGCACCCCGCCCGCGCCCGCGTATGCCGTAGATCTCCGCACCGGCAGTTCGCAGGGCATCGGCCTTGCCGCTACTGACTTCGCCGGGGGCACAAACCAGGAGGCAATCTCCCCGCCCCGCAACTACCCGTGACAGGGGTGACACCGCGAGGCGTTCGTCGAGAACCACGCGCAACGGTTGTCTCGCACCGCGAAGCCTGCAGCTGAGCCGAGGGTCATCAGCAGCTACTGTGCCCGCGCCGACGAGCACGGCGTCCGCTTGTCGCCGCATCTGCTGTACCAGGGCACGGGAGGCCGGCCCCGAAATCCACTTGGAAGCTCCGCCCCTGGCGGCTATACGCCCATCGAGACTGACGGCGAGTTTCATGCCCACCAGCGGGGAGCCAGTCTGGACCCACTCTCGGTACCCCTTCACAAGTTGGTCGCACGCGGGCTGTTCGACACCCGCGACAACTTTGATCCCGGCTGCCCTGAGTTTGCGGCCACCACGACCGTTGACCCGCGGGTTGGGATCGCGGCTTCCGTAGACCACCATCTTGACGCCGGCTGTGATCAAGGCCTCGGTGCAGGCCGGCGTGCGTCCCTGCTCACAGCAGGGTTCGAGCGTCACGTAAACCGTAGCCCCTCGCGCCGCAGCACCCGCATCGGCGAGAGCCGCGACCTCGGCGTGCGCCTGCCCGGCGACGGCATGAAAGCCCCGGCCCACCAACCTGCCGTTTTTGACCACCACGCAGCCGACCGCCGGGTTCGGCGAGGTCTGGCCAAGACCAAGTTCGGCCTCTTCGCAGGCCTGAAGCATGCGCCTGCTATCAGCGGCCGCTACCGTGCTCATTATTGCTTATCTCCCTGACCCTTTTCGCGCACCAGGCTTTCCAGTGCTGACATGAACTCGTCTATGTCGCGAAAAGAACGGTAAACCGATGCAAAACGCACATAGGCTACTTCGTCGAGCCCCTTGAGGGAGCGCATTACCGCTTCACCAACTACCGAACTGTCGAGTTCGGCCAGGCCAAGTTCCTGCACTTCTCGTTCTATCGCATCGGCGGTGGATTCGACCGCTTCAACCGAAACCGGGCGTTTCTCGCAAGCCTTGAAAAGCCCCCGAACGATTTTTTCACGGTCCCAGCTTACGCGGCGCCCCCCCTTCTTCACAACGTGGGGCATGATCGCGTCGATGCGCTCGTAGGTGGTAAAACGGCGTCCGCAGCCTTCGCATTCCCTGCGCCGCCGGACGGTGTCATCACCGCTGTCGCGGGAATCAACGACCCGGTTACCGTCGACGCTGCAGAACGGACACTTCACGTCAGCCTCACCGGGCCACGCGCTTCAGGCGCGGGCTTGTCGGGCCGGTGCCGATGAGGGATAGAGGGGAAAAGAGGCGCAAAGACTCGCCACTTCGGTTCCCACCGCGACTGCGACCGAGGCATCGTCTATCGCTGCCAGTACCCGTTCGATGAAAGCGGCCACCGCTGCCATCTCGCCGGTCCCCATGCCCCGCGTGGTGACGGCGGGTGTACCCAGCCTCAACCCGGAGGTGACAAAAGGCGAGCGTGGATCATCGGGAACCGAGTTCCTGTTGGTAGTAATGTTCGCACGGTCGAGAGCATGCTGCGCAACCTTGCCGGTAATCTCGCTCTTTCGAAAATCGATCAACAGCAGGTGGTTGTCGGTACCGCCCGACACCAGGCTGAAACCGCGGCCAAGCAAGCCGTCAGCGAGAGCGCGCGCGTTATCGAGCACCGCCTGCTGGTAAACCTTGAAGCTGGGCTCGAGAGCTTCTGAAAACGCGACCGCCTTGGCGGCGATGACGTGCATAAGGGGACCGCCCTGATTCCCCGGAAAAATGGACGAGTCTATGGCCTTGGCAAATTCTTCCCGACACAAGATAACGCCACCACGTGGACCGCGCAGGGTCTTATGCGTGGTGGTGGTCACGAAATCGCAGTAGGGCACGGGAGACGGATGCAGACCGGTAGCCACCAGCCCCGCAACGTGGGCAATGTCAGCCATCAACAGCGCCGATACCTCGTCGGCGATTTCTCTGAAGCGCTTGAATTCAAGCTGCCGGGGATAAGCGCTGTGACCGGCAACTATCATTTTAGGCTTGTGCTCTCTCGCGAGCTCGGCCACCTCGTCGAAGTCGATCAGTCCATCCGGCTCCTTGACCCCGTAGGGGATAACGTTGAAGAACCGCCCCGAAAAATTAACCGGGCTGCCGTGGGTGAGGTGCCCGCCGTGGGCGAGGTTCATGGCCAGTATCGTGTCTCCCGGCTGAAGCTGCGAAAAATAAACCGCCATGTTGGCCTGCGAACCGGAGTGGGGTTGCACGTTGGCGTGGTCAGCGCCGAACAATTCGAGCACCCGGTCTATGGCCAGCTGCTCGACAACGTCAACGTGCTCGCAGCCACCGTAATAGCGACGTCCTGGGTAACCCTCGGCATACTTGTTGGTGAGCACAGACGACATCGCTTCGAGCACCGCCTCGCTGACCACGTTCTCAGAAGCGATGAGTTCGAGATTGCGCTCCTGCCGAGCAAGTTCGTCGCCCACGGCTTTGCTGATTTCAGGATCCTGTTGTGCAAGCAGGCTCATCGGCTGCTACCTCGCCCCGCACTTTCAAGCGCGGTTATCTTGTTAACCCGTCCCTGGTGTCGGCCTCCCTCAAAAGAGGCGCTCGCCCAGGCTTCTACTACGTCCTTGATCAATCGATCGCCCATCATTCCACCGGCCAACACCAAGACATTCGCGTCGTTGTGTTGCCGAGAAAGTCGTGCCCCGGTTACATCATGCACAAGGGCAGCCCGGACACCCGGGATCTTGTTGGCGGCAATCGACATCCCGATGCCGCTGCCACAAAGCAACACACCCAGTTCCGATTTTCCGCTACCCACGGCCTCGCCTACGACCTGGGCATAGTCGGGGTAGTCCACCGAGTCCTCTCCCGTGGGACCGGCATCGGCGACGACCTATCCCAGCGAAGCGAGCGTTTTGACAACCAGCGCTCGCGCGGCAACCGCGGCGTGATCCGAGGCCACGATAACTTTGGTCGCTGACGCTATCGCTGATTACCCCTTACTTCTGGTCGGCCTGGACATAGTCGATGACGTCCTGGACCGTGCGGATTTTTTCAGCGTCTTCGTCAGAGATTTCAACCTCGTACTCTTCTTCCAGGCCCATGATCAGCTGAACGATATCAAGTGAATCGGCGCCCAAGTCATCAAGGAAAGAGGAATCGAGGGATACCTGCGACGGGTCAACCGTCAGGTGTTCGCAGATAATTTTGAGCACCTTTTCGTTTACAGAACCCATACTTCTATCTCCCTCCGGTCGAACGGCAACCCTGCGGTCGCCGCCTCGCGACAGCGTCGCGGGAACGCCGGTTACATATACAAGCCACCGTTGACATGCAACACGGCACCGGTGACATAAGAGGCCCCTGTTTCGCACAAAAAGCTTATCGCATGGGCTATTTCGGCGGGCGTGCCGGCCCGACCTACCGCGGTGGAATCGAGCACTGACTGCAGCCGTTGTTCATCGATTGCCGAGGTCATATCGGTCTCGATGAAACCCGGGGCCACACAGTTTACGGTGATGCCCTTACCACCCACTTCGCGAGCGAGCGCCCTCGTGAAACCCTCAATTCCGGCCTTCGCGGCAGCATAAGCGGTCTGGCCCGCGTTGCCGGTCGAAGCCACCACCGAACTCACGTTGACGATCCTGCCAAAACGAGCCTTGAGCATGGCCGGCAACAGTACACGACATACCGAAATGGAAGACTCCAGGTTGTCGGCAAGGACACCGGATACGAAATCGCCCTTCGACCTCAAGAGTAAGCCATCGCGCGAACGGCCGGCACAATTCACGACCAGTTCGGCGCCGATGCCGCTCAATTCTGCAACCGCCCCGGTTTCTGAGAGGTCAAGCTTCCGGGATTCAAAAGCCTTTGCCAGATCGCCGAGTGAAGATGCAAACTCCTCGGCGGCGTCCAGGTCTGTCCTGTAGACCCCGACTACGCGGGCGCCTCCCTCGAGCAGCGACCGAGTAACGGCTGCTCCTATGCCCCGGGTACCGCCGGTGACCAACGCCAACCGCCCCGCAAAACGAGCAGTCGGATCCAGCAGACTACTCCTGGGTGCCGGCTACAGCGCGGCCCTTATAGTGGCCACATGCGGCGCAGGCACGGTGCGGAGCTCTTTTTTCACCGCAATTCGGGCAATCCGCCATGGGCGGAGTTGAAAGGGAGTCGTGGGAGCGACGCGAATCTCTCTTTGACTTCGAAGTTCTTCTCTTTGGTACAGCCATCTCGGTATCTTCCTCTCTTCTAAACTCGGCAACCCTTGCTCTACCGACAATCAATCACAAGTGCACGGTGCCCGGTTGAGGTTGGACCCACAGCCGAAACACAGGCCCCTGCAATCTTCGTTGCAGGGCGTAGTATCATCAACTCCCAGCAACAGCTCTTCAACTACCAGTGGTGACAAGTCGAGCCTGTCGCCGTCGTGACTCGCGACCGCGCTGCTTTCAGCACCGGCTCCACGGTCAAACCGTTCAACGACAAGGCGAAAATCCCGCTTGATACCCCTGAAAAACTCGTCGAGACAACGCGGGCAATCACCCATCACGCCGCCCTCCAATCGCCCTGTGACGACCACGTCGTCGCCACAAAGCTGCACCTCCGCAGCTACCTTGAGCTCTTCGTCAAAATGCTGGCCCGTACACCCGGGACTCAGCGCGAGCTGCCGGTTCATGCCTTCAACGGGTTCAAAAAACTCTACCCGCCTGGGAACCGACCCAAGGTCTGCTATGCGGACTTCCATTCTCGCCTACAAAACCATGTGCTTACCGCACCGGAACGCCTCGACAGCCGCGAACTCTACACCGAGCTGCCGAGGAAGGCAACGAATCAATTCATCCCGTCGGACCCCGTTTCCAGCGCTTTTTCGAGCCGGGCTACCCGTTTAAACAGCTCGGGTAAGCGTTTGAGCAGCACCGAACAGCGCCGCCACAGGCCAATGTTTACCGCGGGCGTTCCGGCAACTATCTCGCCACTTTCGACATCGCCCAGCACGCCGGTCTGCCCTGCGCACTGCACGCCGGCGCCGATTTCGAGGTGTCCACCGAATCCGCACTGCCCACCGGTCATTACCCCGGCCCCCAGCCTGGTGCTCCCGGCCACACCGGTCTGTGCCGCCAGTATGGTGTGATCGCCCAGTTCGCAGCCGTGCGCAATCATGACGAGATTGTCCAGCTTGACGCCGTCTCCAAGTGTGGTAACTCCCACCGCGGCCCTGTCTACCGTGGTGTTGGCTCCCAGATCAACGCTGTCGCCGATCTCTACCGTGCCGGCCTGGGGAACGCTGAGCGCCACGCCCTGCCCGGTGGGCAGAAAGCCGAAGCCGTCGCCGCCAAGCACCACTCCAGGCTGAAGAGTGACATCGTCACCCAGCACGACCCGCTCGCGGACGACTACTCCCGCGTGGGCCGTAAAATTATGCCCGGCCTTGACCTCGGGATAGATAACGACGTGCGGATGTATCCGCGCCCCCGGACCGAGCACTACATTTTCGCCCAACACAGCAAACGGGCCTACGTAGGCGCCTTCTCCAAGGCGGGCGGTATCGGCAACGACGGCTGAGGCATGTATGCCCTCAACCGGCTGTGGCCGATCGTCAAACAGGGCAATTGCTGTCGCGAATACAAACTGGGGATTGTCGCACCTGAGTAACTGCAGCCCCTCCGATTCAACCGAGCGGTCTACGAGCACAGCGCCGGCCGAAGACGACCGAAGCAACCGCCGGTATTTGAGACTGGAGACGAAAGCTAGATCCGCGGGGCCGGCAGTCTCTATCGGGGCTACACCCGTTATTTCTATCGCCGGATCTCCATCGAGCTCAGCGCCGAGCTTTTCTGCAAGTTCATCAAGCCGCATATTGGTCGTTTACCCCTGTCGCGACAGCAGAACAAGGGATTGCGTTTCTCGATACCCCCTGCAAACATCCCCGACGCGCGAACGGCAACACGCCACTTCGCTAACAAGTCATGATAGACGTCGATTTCGCCAAGGGGGACGGGCTCGTTCCCGTCATAGTCCAGGACCACGAGGACGGTACCGTCCTTATGGTTGCCTACATGAACGAGCAATCGTGGAAACACACCCTTGAGACCGGCACCGCCACCTTCTGGAGCCGTTCACGCGGCGAGTTGTGGATCAAGGGTCAATCAAGCGGCAATACCCAGCTGGTAAAAGACGTTTTCGTCGACTGTGACTCCGACACGATATTGCTGCAGGTTGAGCAAGTGGGTGGAGCCGCGTGCCACGAAGGTTACCGCTCCTGTTTCTTCAGGCGGGTGGTAGACGACGAGCTGCAGGTACAGGGCAAAAGGATATTTGACCCGGCCGAGGTGTACAGCAAGTGAGCGTTCTCAAATTTGGTGTGCCCAAGGGCAGCCTCGAAGATTCAACTATAGAGCTACTGCGCAAGTCCGGCTGGAGAATCACAAAATCCTCGCGCAGTTATTTCCCCTACATCGACGACCCCGACATCACCTGTTCGCTTGTGCGAGCCCAGGAGATGTCACGTTACGTTGAACTGGGAGCTCTCGACTGCGGTATTACCGGCAAAGACTGGACCGAAGAAAACCACTCCGACGTCGAGGCGGTTTGCGATCTTGTGTACTCCAAGGCCTCTTTCCGTCCCACCCGCTGGGTGCTGGCGGTACCGGCGGGGTCTGAGATAAAGTCGCCCGAAGACCTCGAAGGAAAACGCATCGCGACCGAACTGACCGGGTTTACGGCCCGGTACTTTGCCGACAAAGGCATCAAGGTAGACGTGGAGTTTTCCTGGGGAGCCACCGAGGCCAAGATCAGCCAGGGCTTGTGCGACGCCATAGTCGAGGTCACCGAAACGGGGAGCACCCTGCGGGCAAACGGCTTGGAAATCATAGCCGACCTGATGGAATCCAACCCCCAGCTGATAGCCAACCGCGAAGCCATGGCGGATCCGGTCCGCAGCGCCAAGATCGAACAGATCTCAACTCTGCTCAAGGCCGCCCTGGCCGCCGAGGGAGTGGTCGGCCTCAAGATGAACGTCCCACGGGCCCAGCTCGAAGCGGTCACCAGCGCGCTTCCCAGTGTAACCGCGCCGACAGTTGCCGATCTGCTGGAAGGCGATTGGGTATCAGTCGAGACGATAATCTCTGAGAAAGCCGTGCGCGACCTCGTACCGCTGCTGCTCAAGGCGGGGGCCGTGGGCATAGTTGAGTACCCGTTGAACAAGCTCATCTGAGCTACAGGGCTCTGAACTACTGGATCCTGAACTACTGGATCCTGAACTACTGGAGCCTGCGCTCACCACCCCGCACTCATCAAGCGAGCGCTGTCGCAGGCGGCGGGCCTGTAATCAGGCAGCCTTTTCCGAATCGCCGGCTTCGCTTTCGCCGAAGCCGAGGTCTTCGAGATAGTCGACCTTCTCAGCGCCGGTCATGATGTAAACGCCTTGCCAGCCGCAGACTTCTTCGCAGAGTTTGCAACCAACGCATTTTTTTTCGTCAACCTCGACCAGCCCCAGGTAGATGGGACCGGTGTTCCCCGGGGCCGGGTACAACGCGTCGAACGGGCAGACATCGATACAGACTCCGCAGCCATTGCAGCTGTCGGGGTTGATCACGGCGATAGGACGTTCGACCTTCTTGAGCACCGAGGTCATCTGGCCGAAGGTGTCGAGAATCGAGTCGTCGGGGCAGATAACGCCGCAGGCACCGCAGTCAATGCAGCTGGCGGCTTCGATGATAAAAGCTTCGCCCTTCCGGCCACTTATGGCCTGTGTAGGGCAACGCTGCTCACAGGCGGTACAACCCGTGCAGTTCTCTGCGATTATTCGGTACGGCATGTCTCGAGCTCGACGGCAGAATTATCTCTGCATATCCACCAGTATTTCTTCTTCACGGCCTTCGCGGATCAGCTTGTCGTTGTGCAGCGCCTGCCGCATCCCCACCCAGGTAAAAAACCCGACCAGCAGCAGCGCTCCCGCTACCGGCATATTGTCGGGCTTGGAAATGATCTCGACGAACTGACCCCAAGCGGTCATCTGGTGCGGCGAAGCTGCTGCAGACAATAAAAACAAAACGAAACCTCCGTGGACAGCCCCTCTATAAAGGGAACCAGAAAAGCAGCCTACGCAGCCCGCCAAGGGTTGTCAATAAAGTAGATTCTCACGCTGAAGAGCCTTCGTGGCGCAAAGCAAATGCTTGCCAGGTAAGGCCCATACCTTCGCCGAAACTGACGACAGGTGAGTAGTCCAGTGATTTTTCAGCCTTGCTTATGTCCGCCAGCGAGTCGCGCACGTCCCCCTGTCGGGGGGGGCCATGAACCCGCTCTACCCGTTTACCGGAAGCGTCTTCGATGGCGGCCAGTATATTGAGCAACGAATAACGTTCGCCACAAGCGACATTGAACACGTCACCCACGGCGTCGGCCCCGGCTTCCAGAGCGAGCAGGTTGGCGCGGACGACGTTGGCGACGTAGGTGAAATCCCGTGTCTGTTCACCGTCGCCATCAATGGATGCACTGGTAGCGGCCAGGGCGCAATGCATGAAAGCCGGTATCACGGCCGCGTATGCTGAGTCCGGCCGCTGGCGAGGACCAAAAACGTTAAAATAGCGAAGCGAGACCGTTTCGAGCCCGTAGATACCTGCAAAAACCCGTGTATAGTTTTCGGCGGCCAGTTTACTTGCCGCGTAGGGCGAAACCGGCGCCGTAGGCAAGGTTTCAACCTTGGGCAAAGCAGGGTTGGCTCCGTAGACGGACGATGAAGACGAATATACAAGGCGCCGAACGCCGGCATCTCGAGCGGCGATCAACACGTTAAGTGTCCCGTTGACGTTCACGGCATGACTAGTCGCGGGGTCATCTATCGAACGCGGAACCGAACCAAGAGCAGCAAGGTGCAAGACGCTGTCAACTCCGACCATGGCCCGCGCTACGGCATCGCTGTCGCGTATGTCACACTCCCTCAGGTCTACCTCGCCGCCGAGATCTTCGATGTTGGATCGCAAACCATTAGAAAAATCGTCGACCACCCGCACTTCGTCCCCGCGCGCGAGCAACGCCTCTACAATATTCGAACCGATGAAGCCGGCTCCGCCCGTTACCAGGATCATGACTGCTCGGGTTTCAACCTGCCGCCTTGTCGGGCGGTTTGGCGGCCGCCAGCACCTCGCGGGCGAGAGGCCGTCTCATGCGGTCGAAGACGTTGAACTTGAAGATGTGCCAGAACGCAGCCACACCATCCTTCCATGTGATTTTCTTTCCGTCCCCGTAATCACGCCCCCAGTAAGATATGGGAAGTTCGTAAATACGGCAGTGCATCTGAGCGACCCGCGCGGTGACCTCGGGCTCAAAACCAAAGCGATTACTGGTGAGCCTCATCGCCTGGATCACTTCCCTACGAAATGCCTTGTAGCCTGTCTCCATGTCAGTGAGGTTCAGGTTGGTAAAAACGTTAGACATCAAGGTAAGGAACTGGTTACCCAGCTGGTGCCAGAAAAACAGGACCCTGTGGGGACCGCCGAGAAAGCGGGAACCGTAAACGACGTCGGCCACGCCCTGCGCGATCGGCTCGAGCAAGCGAGGGTACTCGACCGGGTCGTACTCCAGGTCAGCGTCCTGGACTATTACCACGTCATTGGAAGCCACAGCCAGCGCCGTACGTATGGCGGCACCCTTGCCCCGGTTGACGGGATGAAAAAGCACCTCCAGGTCAGGCTGCTCGAGAGCAATAATCTCAAGCAGTTCACGGGTTCCATCGGTGGAACAGTCGTCGACCAGGATTATCTGCGTCTCGACCTCTACCGCGCGCACCTTTTCGACCAGGGAGCGGATCGTGGCGACTTCGTTAAAAACCGGCACGAGTACCGAAAGACTGGGAAGCTCGCTCATACTCTTAGTTTTTCGTCGCCTCCTGCGACAAGGAATCCCCGGACACTGCGTTCAAAATATCCGAATCAGCGTACCGAGGCTCCAGTTTAGTGGTTTTAGCGGCCGGCAGAAACCACCTGTTGGCAAATCTCAGCAAGCCCCACAGAAAGCCGACCCCCCAGGCATGATGAATCGTTGCCAGCGCTAGCACACCGGCAGCGCTCGCAGACGGTGTTTTTCCGTCTTTGCAGGCAACCGCGGCCGCAAACAGCAGGTAAGCCAGCACCGCGGTAGCGACCAACGGGCCCGCCAACGAAACAAATGGAGAGACGAGCAGGCCGAGCAACAACGCAGCATCGAACAGGGGGGGAACAAAATGGCGCAGGCTCATCTGAGCCCTGTGCTTCTGGAGTACCCTCACCTTCCAGGTCCCGTACTGGAAGAACTGGATGGCCAACGATCGCCAGGTCTGCCTGTTCTGGTACCACGACTTGATGTCTGGAGACAGGACGATCCTGCCCCCCTGCCCGCGCAAGCGATAGTTGAACTCGTCGTCCTGGTTCCTCACCAGCTCTTCGTCAAAAAGGCCCTGCTCTTCGAACACCCGACGCGGCCAGGCCCCCATGTAGACGGTGTCGGTTTCCATCTCTTCGCTCGCAAAATGAAACGAGGCGCCTACGCCGAAGCGGGACGCCATCGCCCGCGCAACCGCGTCGCCGAACACCCCTCCCCCGAGCGAAACCATGGGCCCACCCGCGTTGTCAGCAGCCGTGCGTTCGAGTACGTCAACCACTCTATCCAGATAATCAGCCGCCAACTGGGTATGAACATCCACGCGAACAATGATGTCGCCCCGCGACTCGCGAATGGCCAGGTTGAGACTGCTGGGCACGATGCCGGCCGGGTTGTCCAGAATCCGAAGGCGGGAGTCCTGACTCGCGATTACTTCGAGCAGGCCCCGCGTGTTGTCAGTAGAGCAGCCGTCCACAACGATGATCTCCATCCTGTCGGCCGGGTAGTCCTGCTTGAGTACTCCCCTCACACAGCCCTCGATCCAAAGGGACTCGTTACGGGCCGGTACGACTACACTTACAAAGGGCCTGTTCATCCCGCGCCCCCTGACACCGCCAGCTCGTAGACTTTCCTGGTTTCACTCACCATCACCGGAATCGAAAACCTGTGCCTCGCTTCCTCCCGAGCCGCGGCACCTACCGATGCTGCGAGTTCAGTGTCCGCGGCCAGCTGCAGCGCCCGACCAGCGAGTGCCGACGCGTCACCGAAATCCACCAGCCAGCCGGTTCGACCCTCATCGAGGAGTTCGGGTGTACCGCCGGCCGGCGTCGCGACAACCGGCAGGCCGGCTGCCATGGCCTCGAGTACCACGTTGGGCGCGCCTTCCCAGTCCGAGCAGAGCCAGAACTGCCCCAACGAAGCAAGCATGGACGCAATATCGTCTACATTGCCACGAAAACTGATGGCATGGGCGAGGCCCAGTTCGCTGGACCTGTTTTCAAGCTCTCCCCTGAGCGACCCGCCACCAGCAATAACGAAACGAGCCTCGGGGTCACCTTCCAGTACCAATCGCGCAGCTTCGAGAAACATACCCAAGTTTTTCTGTGGCTGCAGCCGCCCCACAGTGCCGATGACGAGGCCCTCGGACGGGGCCGGGTTATCTACAAAAAATTCTTCGCCCACGCCATTGTATACAATGCTGGACCGCTTGCGCTGGAGGCCATAATGCTCGACTGCGTAATCGGCCATGGCCTGAGAATTACAGATGACCGCGGCCGAACCCTGAAACGCGCGGCGGATTACCCACCGTCTCAGGAGTGAAGGCTCGGGCTTGCAGTTCCTGGCTGAGCCCACCAGAAGAACTCCCGGCAACAGCCGTGTGGCCAGCCAGGCGTAAGAACTCGCAATAAAAAGAAACGCATGCACGAGCTCGATACGGTCCTGCCTCAAGCTACTGGCGAGCGAGACCACCCGGCGCAAGCTCAGGCCTCCCCGGCTAGCGATTATTCGTAGCTCTACTCCAGCGTCACTCAGTCTTTTGCCCCAGGGCTCAACGACATCTGACAGGCAGTACACTACAACATGATCAGTAGCGGCCAGGCCGACTGCGAGATTGTAGAGTTGCCTCTCGGCACCTCCGTAGCCCAGCCCGCCTATTACCAGTCCGACTCGCACGGCATCTAGGTCTTATATTTTGAACACGGTCGAGGTTGGGAATTCTTTCATTCCGTTGCGGGTATCGAGCACAACACAGCCACTGTCCGACACCAGGCCGAGGTCAAAGACACGGTGGTTGGTGAGCAATATCACCAGGTCAGCGGCTCGAAGCACGCTATCTTCCAGGGGAACCGAAGACATCGGCTCACCTTCGAGGACAACCTTGTCCACGTAGGGATCACAGAACGAGATATTGGCACCCTTGCGCAGCAACAAGGTCATCACGTCGAGGGCCGGAGATTCGCGCACGTCGTTGGTATTAGCTTTGTAAGCGACACCGAGACAGAGGATGCTGGCCCCTCGCACCGCTTTCTCCTGCTCGTTTAGAAGGTCAACGGTCCGCGAAACAACGAAGGCCGGCTTCTCCGCGTTGATCTCGGCCGCGAGTTCGATAAAACGCGCTGAGAAACCCTCGGCACGGGCCTTCCAGGTGAGGTAATGGGGATCCACCGGTATGCAGTGCCCGCCCAGCCCCGGCCCGGGGTAAAACGGCATGAAGCCGAAAGGCTTGGTAGCCGCAGCATCGATAACCTCCCAGACATCTATGCCGAATCGATCGCACATCTGGCTCATCTCGTTGACGAGCGCAATGTTCACACTACGAAAAGTGTTCTCCAGCAACTTTACCATCTCGGCCACGCGGGTCGTGCTAACCAGGACAACCTCGTCTATGCAACGACCGTACAAGGCGGCAGCCGCCTCGGTGGCGATAGGCCCGTGTCCGCCCACGACCTTGGGAATATTGCGAGTGGTGTAGTCCTTGTTGCCGGGGTCGGTCCTCTCCGGCGAAAATGCGACGAACACGTCCTGGCCGGGGTCGAAACCAGCGTCCCTCAGCATGGGCAGCACCAGTTCCTCGGTTGTTCCCGGGTAGGTGGTACTCTCTAGTATCATCAATTGCCCAGGTTTCATGTGAGCCGCGATACTTTTGACAGCATCGACCACGAACGACAGGTTAGGTTCCTTGGTTTTGCGCAAGGGAGTCGGCACACAGATATTCACGGTGTCGAGCTCAGCCACCATCGAAAAATCAGTCGTGGCCTGCAAGCGCCCCGATGACACCAACGGTGCGATGGTCTCGTCGGGCACGTCCATTATGTACGAATGACCGGCGTTGATGGCGTCAACCTTGTCCGCCTGGACATCAAAGCCGATCACCTTCAGACCCCCGGCCGCCATTTCAACAGCAAGTGGTAAACCGACATAGCCCAATCCAACTACACCGGCGCAAGCCTGACCGCTGCGAATGCGTTCAATGAGATCCATTGGACGACTCCTCCTTCTTCATTAACGTGTTGTCTCCGAGAAATACTTTTTCCTGTTTCATGATGCTCTCCAGCAGCGGCGCCGTAAGGGGCTGCCCTCCCTGCCTGTCGAACCAGATATTATACCTGCCCACACCAGCACGGTTCCAACTGCTCTCTCCAGCCGAAAGCCACTTGCCCAGCGCCAGGTGCTGGCGCTTCATTTGCTGGTCATCCCTGAACACGTAGCAGAATCTCTCCGCCTGCAGTGCCATGCTGGTGTAGGGCGGGTAGCGCTCCTTCTGCAGTGGCGCCAGGGTCACGGTCTCGCCCGCAGCAAAAACAACATGGTACAAGGGTCCAGCCGAAAAGCAGTGTTCAAGGCCCTGGTCCTGCAGAAACGCCAGCAGCTCTACCCTCTCGGCCGCTTGCTCACTAGGCTTGCGAAAAGCAGCGTCAGCCCAGCTCGCCGCGTTGAACGCAAGTACACTAACAAGCCCAACTACCATCCAGGTCCGACGCGTACCGACCAGCCTGCTCACCAGTATACCCGCGGCTACCGACGCCAGGGGATAAGCCGGGAGCATGTAACGCGGACTCACGTAGCCGATTACGACAGTTATCAACAACATCGCGCCGAGTAATTGGTCGGCCCCCATCAGTTCCCAGCCCCGCGAGCTTCGCCTGGGCCTGCACGCCCAGGCACTCACTCCGAACACCAACAGCGGCAGAAACGAAACCACCCTGCGCAGCGTGACAAGTGGCCCAGCCTCGGTGTAGCCCTTGATTTCACCGAGTCGCTCCAGTCCCGAACCGGGAGGTACGCCGAAGACCAGGCCCAGTTTGCCTGTCCCCTGCCCCAGCGCTTCGATCCTCTTTGCGACCCCTCGCGCAACCCAGGAATCGTCGCGCTCTTCGACCGGGACTCGATTGAGCACCACTGCTTTTCGCCCCAGGGCCCTCAGGGTTGCTGCCGGGTAAACCACGTTGTAGGCGACCAGTAACGAGCACCCGAGGGCGAAACCAACAAGTAGCCGGTCCCAGGCTCGACGATCCTCGTGACGTAGTAAGATCAGCACGCCCATTAGCACGAGGTAACCACCGACCAGCTGGTTGACCCACAGGGCAATACCGGCCGTCAGTCCCAGTGCGAGGCCAATGCCGTTACGACGATCGTAGGCCATGTAAAAACGCCAGAAGAGCAGCAGCAGCAGGAACAACAACACCAGGTGTTCCACGAAGCCCCCCCTCGCCTTGAGATTCCACTCGAGGAAGTACATCGGCCCAAGTGCTACGAGGACAGCCGCCCAACGGGCAGCAGGCAACGAGTAAGCCGTGGCCGTGTACTTGTAGACCAGGGCCAGCAGCGCCAGCGAAAAGACCAGGGTCGCCATGTGCATGGCACCGGCACCCACCCCGAAAAGCAGAAAGAACAGTGCAACGCACCAGGCTTCCAGCGCCCCGAGGTAAGCCTGCCCATAGAAGAACACCGGGGCCGCGCGGCCCTCGCTTATGTGTGTTGCCATCAGGCCGACAATGCCCTCGTCGGAAAGGTAGACGTCAACGTCGCCGGCTGCGATCAATTCGGGCTGGACGACCATCCACAGGCGTAGACCGATACCAAGGAGCAACAGACCTATAAAACCAGCACGATTCATCGCGCTTGGGGCCAGGCCTCCGCGCTGGAGGTGTCGCCTTCCAGCCCGAGGAGGTCCTTGACGACGTAGCGCGGTCGCATCTTTACCTCGTCAAAAATACGGCCAACGTACTCACCGATAATGCCCAGGGAGAGCAGTTGCACGCCACCTATGAAAAGAACGATGACGACCGTCGAAACCCAACCCGAAACAGGCGAGGTCTGGCCCAGGAACAAGCGCCCCACGAGCAGGTAAGCCATGTAAGACAGCGCGGACACCGAAACCAGCAAGCCCATGTTGCTGACCAATCGCAGCGGAAGAAAGGAATAGGACACCAGGCCGTCGAAGGCGAGCCTGATCAACTTGGCCACGCCGTACTTACTCTCTCCAGCGTAGCGTTCCGCCCGCTCGTACTCGATGCCGGTCTGACGAAAGCCCAGCCAGGTACGCAAGCCGCGCACGAAACGATTACGTTCCGGCATACGCTTGAGCAGCGCGACCACGCGCGCATCGATCAACGAGAAGTCGCCGGAATCCAACGGTATGTCGAGGTAAGAAACCTTGTTAAGCAGCCAGTAGAAGCCCTTGTAGCCAGCACGCTTCAAAAGATTTTCCTTGCGCTTGCGCCTCACCGCGTAGACGACCTCGTAGCCCTCGCGCCAACGCTCAAGCATCAACGGCAGAACCTCGGGCGGATCCTGCAGGTCAGCGTCCATGCAGACCACGGCACGCCCGATCGCGAAGTCCAGGCCGCAGGAGATCGCCAACTGGTGACCAAAATTGCGAGAGAGACACAGCAGCTTGACGCTGGGGTTTTCGCCGTGCAGCCGCCGAATGATTTCGACAGAGCGATCGTTGCTACCGTCATCAACGAAAATCAGCTCGTAGCCGCCAGCTACCACTGTCAAAGCCTGGTGCAGGCGCTCGACCAACAGCTCAAGGGTTTCTTCTTCGTTGAAGACCGGTATTACGACCGAAAGCTCTGGTGGGCGAACGACACCCTCTTCCTTGTTTTCTGAAAATGTACTCACTGCTCTCAACTCGGGCTGTCCCGTCCCTTCAGGCGTGACTTTTCGGTCCGACCGGTCTTTTCCCCCGGCCAAAGCGAACCCCTTTCAGTATGAACGTTTTTCATGCGGCGGTACACAGTTTCCAGCGCCGGTGTACCGTTTTTCCACGTCATTTCACGCTCGAAACGGTCGCGAGCCGCCGCAGCGAGTCGCTCGGCGAGGCCACTCTCCTTTTCCAACCGCTCTATACAAAAAGCCATCGCGAGCGCATCACCGTCAGCAAACAGCAGCCCGTCCTTGTCGTGAACCAGAACTTTGCCCCCACAACCCGCGCTCACCACCGGCCGACCACTAGCAAGGTAGTTGAGCAGCTTAACCGGGTAACCCGAACCCACCGGCCTCGGTAACACCAGCAGGTCGGCCGCGGCAACCACCAATCGGGTGTCGGCGTAAGTGCGGCAATGGTGGACTTCGAACAAACTGCGCTCCGATTCCGAACACCGCTCGCGCAGGCTCTCCACGCGCCGTCCCTGTTGGTGAGTTGCAAGCAGCAGCACTGCCTCTCTCGCGGGCCTCGACCGCTTGTACGCCAGAATACCCCCGATCGCCGTTTCAATATCCTGGTAGGCGTCAAGGTTACCGCAATAAGCTATGACCAGGCGACCGTCGGCCAGTCCGAGTTCGCGCCGTGCCGCCTCGCGGTCGGCAGCCGGCTCCTGGGCCTCGACAGACGGGGCGAGCACCGTCATTCTCTCGCTACTTACCCCGGCTTGTTCGAGAATCCCCGCCGAATAATCACAGAGCGCAACCACGTGGTCGGCGCGCCGAGGCAACTGGCGGTCGACCAACTGTCCCGCCCGGGTCGCAAGGCGGCGCGCAGCGGAACGTCGAAAGTATGTCGGGAGTTCGTCGCCCATGAGGTTGTGACTGTGGTAAAGCAACTTGAAGCGCGAGAATTTCCTCGCGACCAGTGCAACGGCCAGTGCTTCGTAATTGTGCGCGTGAACTATTTCTACATGCCGATTCTTTACCAGCTTGAGCAGGGCCACGACCATGGCGAGATCAAGAAAGGGCTTGGCGAGGGTCGGACCCGAGCGGACACGAGAATCTCCAGGCAAACGTGGCAGGCGCAGATGCTCACAACCCGCGGGTGATTTACCTTCGCCGCTGCCGTAAGTGAGCAGGCTCACGCAATGGCCACGCGCCGCGAGACTCTCCGCCATCTGACCCACAAAAACCTGCGAACCCTGGGGGGCCGGAAACGGGCAAGCCGCGACCAGGGCAATACGCATCCTGTCACTCACGGGAGATAACCCAGGTCGCGTAAACGATCGGCCAGCTCGTTCTCTGCTGCCGGTGAGCGCTGCCCATCGACGGTAGCAGGCGCCACCTCGACCTCGCGAAGAGCGCGATCCGGGACCCTGAGCTGCTCCTGCCACGGTTTTCCGTCGGCGCCGTCTAAACGGGATATGCCCGCCGGAGCAGATGGTACACCGAGGCCAAGCAGCGCGAGCATGGTCGCGCCAGCGTCGGCAAGACGGCCCTCTTCGCCCCGCCCCGGCAAAACGCCTGGGCCGACCATGGCAAACATCCCGAGATCGCGGTGACAGCCCGGCATGCTGCTGCCACGTTCGCCACTCATCTCGCGCGAGGTCATCCGACGAATCGACTGCCGCTCTGCCCCGGCCCGGCTGTTGCCTCCCGCGTAACTGTAACCTCCAGGTTCGCGAAGCTCCAAGACAAGGTCGGGCGCTAACTCCGCGTGGGGGCCGTCAAATAATTCAGCCCTGCTTCGCACCCGTTCGACCACGGGGAGTCCGTCTTCGGGATCCCGCCACTCGAGCAACTCGGCAACAAGCTCCCCGGTCATCGCCGGCAGGTCGGCGGGGTCAACGATCCCGCCCGGCTCTCTTCCCTTGAGGTTGAACCATAACGACGGGTAGTAGTTGAGTTCCTCGCTGTAGACCCTGGTCCCGCTCCAATCGATACCGCCGAAGCGCGACGCGCTTTCCATCCTGTTGACCAGGGGCCGCAAGCGCGAAAACAAGCTCGCCTGCAAAGAGGGCGGAGCCACTGCCATAGCTGTTCGCTTGGCGACCGAAGCCAAGGCCCCGAGCCCACCTGTTTTCTTGAACCCGAGCCAGCCGTTGTCGGCCAGGAAGCGATTGAAGAACAAGGTCCTGTTCGAGCTACCACCGCTGCCGTGGTCAGACAGGAGAAGCAGGTCGCTGTCCTTCCCCGTTGCTTCCAGCAGGCGGCCGAGAGCGCGGTCCACGGCGCGGTAAACCTGAGCGATAGCGTCGCCGGGTCCTGCTTCGCTGTAGCGCGGGGACTCACTATCGTGGAACTGCCAGAAGTGATGGCCCACCGTATCGGTTTCGCCGTAGTGCACCGCAAAACAATCGAGATCATTGGCGGCAAGGAGGTGCAGTGAGATCTCGGTACGGAGTTCGATGTCGCGAAGCATCTGTTCGAGTGCGCGCTCGTGCCAGCCGGCATCAATACGGGACTGCTGCGGACCACTGACGGCCAGGTCACCAAAAAGGCGTTCCAACTCACCGGCCAGGCCGGGCGGCGATGACCTGCGTGCCTTGTCGCCGGCGCCCATAGGGGTGTCAAAGCCGCAAAGCTGGAACGCCGATAGCTCTTCGGGTGGCCAGGTCGCCGGGAAACCGTAGACGCCCACCTGCAAGCCGGCCGCCGACATGGCCGCCCAGGCCGATGGCAGACAACGGTCTGCCGAACTCGCAAATCGGACTCCGTATCCCTGCTTTCTCAGGGTGAAATCGAGTATACCGTGCCGCGACGGAGAAGCGGCGGTCATAAAAGACGTCCAGGCCGGAAACGTTACCGCCGGCACCGTAGAGCGCAGCGGCCTGCTCGCACCGCGGGCGAGGACATCGGCCAGCACCGGCATGCTACCGTCTGCGATCCACGGCCGGGCAAGTTCGAAGCTTGCTCCATCCCAACCGACTACGAGAAGCATCGCTACTCCATGTAGCCCAGCGCCCGCAATCTCTCGCGAGACGCATCGTCCAGCTCTCCTTCACTGCCCTGTACCGCTGACGCTGCAGCCACGACCCGCAGGGCTTCGAGGTCCCCCAGCATCTCGGCGACAATCGCCGGCTGCTTCCCGGCCAGGTTGGCGATCTCCCGCGGATCGGCGAGCAGGTCGTACAACTCCACCGGTTCGAGGCCCCGGGGGTTACCCTCGTTTGCCAAGACGAGCTTCCATCGCTCGCCACGTATCGATTCGAGGACGTTTCCCTCGTGGTCTTCTTCGGCGTACACGCCGGTTGGCGCCTTGGTATGACCAAAAAGATCACGACCCTGCCAACCCCCGGCAGCCGACAGGCCTGCGGCCGCCGCCACTGTAGGTGCAACGTCGAGTAATCTTGCCAGTCCATCGTCGCTGCTACCGGCCCGCGCTGCCCCTGGCAGTTTAATTATCAGCGGCACTCGCAGCTGCTCCTCGTACAAGGTGGTACCATGCCACCAGCCACCGTGCTCGTAGAACTCCTCTCCGTGGTCCGCCGTAAACACGATCAGTGTGTCATCGTAAGCGCCGGCTGTCTTCAGGGCGCCGATCAACTGGCCCACGAAAACATCGAGATACTCGACGTTTGAACGGTATAGATCTCGCAACTCGCCGGCCCTTGATGGGTCGGGGTGCGGCGTTTCAACCCGCGCAACCGCCCGGCCGTTGTATGGAAGCTCAAAATAAGGGTCGTGCGGATCCATGTAGTGCACAAGCGCAAAAAACGCCCCCTCGTCAGCCTGGTCCAGCCAGGGCAGCGACGCCCCGTTCACGGTGGTGCCGTCCTGGTAGTAGTGGTCAACCTGCTTGCTGCCAGACAAGAACCGCTCGCGGACCAGGCGCATGCCGCCGTAGAGAGCCAGCTTGGAACCGGAGTCGGTGGCGCCGAAGAAAAAGTTCGGTGCGAGGTAGCGATAGACATCAAAGCCCTGCTCGAAACTGAACGAAGGGGCCACGTTGATGTTAGTTACAAAACCACCGGTCGCGTAACCGTTGTCCCCCAGGTGTTCGGCCAGCGTGGTCACCTCGGACGGCAACAAGTCGGTCTTGTGCATGACCTGGTGAGACGCGGGGTACATGGAGGTCAGGATGGTCGCTATCGAGGGACGCGTCCATGACGACTGCGCCGTGGCGTTCTTAAAAACTACCCCGTCAGCAGCCAGCGCGTCCAGCGAAGGGGTCGTGGCCAACCCGGCGCCGTAAGCTCCAACGTGATCCGCTCTCAGCGTGTCGGCGATTATCAGTAAAACATTTGGGCCCGTGGCGGAGCCAACATCAACCACGTCGTCACCGCCCTCGCCACCAGCATAAAACGTCACAACGACTCCCAGCAACAAGGCCGCTGCAACAAGGCCGCCGCAGGTTCGCGCTGCCGTCAACGCGTCGCCCTTATCCTGAACCCGACGCTGGACGACCGCGCGCAGCAGCAGGAACAACAGCAGTGCGCCGACCAGGAGCCCCAGGTGCACTGCTATGCCGCTGGGACTGGCAAGCGGCAGGTTCTCGGCGAAGAGATCCCTGGTGATACGAAATTTCGAAACGACCAACCCCAGTGAAGCGGTCACCAGTCCGGCGGCAACAGCCTGGGTAGATTGTTTGAGCGCCGGTAGCGGCAACACCGCGCAGAGCAGCCCCCAGCCGCCACCCATGACTGCACCCAGCAGGCCGTAGCTACAGGCAGCAAAGAAAAACACCCAGTACTCGGCGGCACCACCACCGGATGCGATGACCCCACCCTCGACCACCCCGACAAGGGCCCCACCGGCAAAACCACCGGCAGCTCCCGCAAATATTCTTCCCAGCAAGCTGTTCAAACCCACGTTCTCCTTTTGTCCCGTCCGCTCTTTTCCATTGGCCCCTTGAGGCCTCAGCTGTCTACGCGCCTTTCGCGATCAGGGCTTCGTACATGCCTTCCATCTGCCGCACCATCGATTCGGCAGAAAAGCGCTGCTCGACCCTTTCACGAGCTTTGCGCCCCATCTCGGCGCCCAGCGACCGATCGTTAAAAATCGCCCTCAAAAGGCTAGCAGTACCCTGCACGTCGCCATACTCCACGAGGTAACCCGATATACCATGGTCGATCATTATAGGCGCTCCACCGACTGCGGTCGATACTACGGGCATCTGCATCGCCATTGCTTCGAGCAATGCGTTGGACATTCCCTCTGTTTCCGAGGGAAGCAGGAACACGTCCGCCTCCGCAAAAAAAGCGGGCATATCATCCACGACGCCGCAGGGCTCGATCCTGTCAGCCACGCCACGCGCATGGGCCAGTTCGGCGGCCTCGCCGGCGAGCTCACGTTCTCCCGCCACCCTGACGCGCAGGCCGGGAAACTCCGTTGCCAATACCGAGATCACGTCGAGCAGAACCGGGTATCCCTTGCGTGGCTTGAACTGCATCACCACGGCCAGCACCGGGCCGTCAGCCTGCCGGTCTGTGGACTCCGCCGCCACCTGAAATCGACGCAGGTCTATCCCGCTGGGAATCATTACCATTTTATCCCGCTTCACGCCCTCCACCCTCTCGGTGAACTCGAGCACTGCCGGTGAATTGCCCGTGACCAGGTTGGCGAGTGAGTTGGACACACTGACCGCGGCCCACTCAGACAGACCCGACGGCTCGTGCAAACCTCGGCGACTGGTAACCACCCACTTGACACCAGCCAAGCGACCACAAACCGCTGCAAAAAAATTGCCCCTCAGCAAGTAGCCGTGCACGAGGCTGGGCCCGAGTGCCTTCAGCTCCCCCACCAGCCGACGCGCGCCCTGCCAGTCGACAAGGCGACCAAGCCCACCGCTCATTCCCAGTGTAGTCACCGGAACATCCAGAGCAGCGACCCGGGACAGGAGATCCCCCTCGTCCCTGAGCGCAAACACGTGAGGCGCAAAGCGACCGCGGTCGAGCAACCTAAGAACCTGTAGCAGGTGGGTTTGCGTGCCACCTGTATGCATCGAAGCGACAACGTAGGCGATTGGAACTGGACGGCTGCTACTCATGGGGTCAGGCTCTCGCCCGGACGGTCTTATTCTACCAGACGCGGGCCGCGCTAACCGTGGCTTCGCCCTCGGAGCTCAACCAGGGCCCGACGCCACGATGCGATGTCGCTCCGACGTAAAACCAGGACTTCTGACAAACCCAATCCCGATTCCCGAAGAAAGAATACCAGCAACAGTACGGCGGCCACGGTATACGACAACGTGGTGGCCATGGCGGCACCAGCGATGCCGCGCGACGGAATGAGCAACAGGTTCAGCCCCAGGTTCCCGGCCAGGGCTATGTACGCCGCCACGATATTGACCTGCTGCCGGTTGCGACTCGTGAAATTTCGCGACAGCAACACGTACAGAGACATCATGACTATCCCAGAGCAGATCCACGGAAGTGGGATCGCCGCGGGTGCGAAATCACTGCCGTACCACAATGTTATAAACCACCGGCCGCTCAGGGCGAGCACAGCGGCCGCCAGGCCCGATATAACCAGGATCTGCCGGCAAGCCATGGCTGTCATCCGGTGGGCTTCCTCTTCACTGCTCCCCGCGAGGCGCGGAAACATTGCCATGCCCAACGACTGCGGAATGTACATCAAGTGCTCGGCAAGACGAGCAGCTATTGAGTAGAAAGCCACTTGCGCCGGGTTCAAAAAATACGCGACCATGTAGATGTCGGCCTTGAAGTGAAAATGGGAAGCGATGATCTGCACGTGGGACTTAATGCCGTAACGAAACATCCGGCGAAAAAGACCGGGGTCGAATCCGCGCGCGATAGGTGTCTCCTTGTTGACGGACCATAACACCCAGGCTCCCATGAACATTCTCACCGTGATGACGACAGCCAGTGCTCCAGGCAAGCCTGCCTCGAAGCCCACCAGCACCACGGTCATGGCCACCAGCGTGATCAACGATTCGGCCAATAGCCTTGTGTTATACACCTTGAACCGGTCGGTGGCCTGCAAGGCCGAGTACAGGTAGCTCTCCATGAGCAGCACGGGCACCAGCGGCAGGACAACGGCAAGACTCCAACTCGAGGCACCCCTGAGTATGGTGCCCAGCAACTGCTCCCTGAAAATTATGATCGCGGCCACCAGCACCACGGAACTACTAAGCGCCAGATAAAGAACGTTGGCTACCACCTGGCCAACGTCTTCCTTCTCGCGACGGATAAAATACACGGTCGCCTGGGCCTGCCCGAACTTGGCCAGGGTTACCACGCTGGCGGGAAACAGCGCGACGAGCGCGAATATCCCTCGATGCTCGGGCCCGAGCATACGGGCAGTCACCATGCCGGTGAACATGCCCACGGCCATGGTCAGTATTCGTGTGCCGAAGGTACCCGTGACGTCGCGGGTCAGGCTTCCCCCCGTCCAGGCCGGTTCTTTGTTGGTCGGCGGGGTGTCAGCCACCCCGCTGCTCCATAGCGGGAACCACAAGCTCCGTTACGAGCTCCTCCAGCTTCTCCTCCGGCCCGATCTGCAACCTGAAACACGGCACCCGTGATGCCAGCTGTTCAGCATCGGCGCGGGCGTCGGGCGCCGATGTTTCGGCCGCGAGATCGAGCACCTCGCCCATAATACCGATGCGGCGCACTTCCTGGGCCATGGTATTGCCGGAGAACATACGTTCTACGCAGGCCGACGCGTCAATTCTTTCGAGCAAAGTGCGACTGCCCCTTTCTACGGAAAAAACAGCAGCCGGATCGCAGGGGTTCATTTCGATCTCTGCGGGCACGTAGCCCTCCCGTGCAAAAACACGCCCCTCTCCAGTTGCTACCAACTTTTCAGCCCCGGCCCCGGCCAGGGCCAGGCTGTGCGAATCGAGTAATACCCTCTCGGGGCAGGCGAGCACCTGCGAAGCATTGTAGAGCAGCAGGTTGTCCGAAAGCATCGCCGACCCGTCCACACCAAGCATGGACACCGCCAGGGTAGACTTGCCGCAGCCGGGCATACCCGTGAGCAAGGCCGTGCCCGCCGGGGTGCGCACCGCTCCCCCGTGTAGAACATGCCAGCCTTCCTGGCGACTCAACTGCCAAAGCACAGGGTGGTAAAATAGATAGTAGGCCAAGGTGCTGAAGCGATGCGACATCAGGGCATCAAGACGTCGCCGGTAGCGAAGCCGACGCAGCCACTCCACCCCCTTCCGGTCACCCAGGCGAAAATAATATTTACCTTCCAGCGAGGTCGGTGTATCCGCCGCGTCGACATGCAGCTTGAGGTTGGCAAAGTCGTCGATGCGCATCCACCAAGCCTGGCCACCCTTCAGGTATAAATCCCGGTCGGGCTGCCGTTCCCAGTCTCCAAGGCCGAAGACCTCGCGCGGAGAACGCGGCGGTTTTCCCTCACACCAGGTCAGGCGCGACAGCAGGTCGGGTGGGCTGGAGTCTTCTACCAGTAGGCTTTTAAAAACGGAGGAGGCGTAGTCACGGAAAAGTACCGAGTCGCTGTAGAGGTCCAGCCGCACCCCGTGCAGCGCCAAGCGCAGTGCTTCACCTTGCTGATTCAACATTTAACAGGCCCGATTCAGGCCCGGACGCCGCGCCCCGGGCTACCATGATAGCGGTCGATCACGCCGTCATAAATAGCGCAAATGCTATCTACGTGCCGTTGCAGCGAAAAAAGCTCCGCGTTAGCCCGTCCGCCGAGGGCCAGTGTTTGCGCGAGTTCGCCGTTCTCGAGTATTGACAAAAGGGCGTCGGCCAGTGCCGCGGGGTCGCCAGGCTCGACCAGGAGCCCATCCTTTTCATGGTGCACGAACTCGGGTACCCCCCCTGCCCTCGTGGCGACCACCGGCGTTCCGACGGCCATGGCTTCGATTATCACGCGACCAAAAGGCTCGCCGCGCACCGAGCTATGAACGACCACGTCGGCCGAAGCCATCACGTCGGGTACATCGCCACGCGCACCGGTAAAAATAACCCTCGAGGATAGCTCGTGCTCTTCCACGAAACGCCGACAGCGCTCCGCGTAGTCGTGCCCACTCCTGTGCACTCCCCCGACCAAGGCAATGGTCAAAGCCGGAATCCTGTCTTTGAGAAGAAGCAGCGCCTCGAGCACCACTACCTGCCCCTTCCACTCCTGGAGGTTGCCTACCACCACGACCAGCCTGCCGCCCTCTCCTATACCGAGTTCGCGCCTTATTTCGCCGACAGGTTTCTCCGGCTTGAAGCGTTCAAGATCAAGGCCGTCGTAAATCACGTGATAGGACGGGGGGCGTATTCCCTGCGACACGCAGTGACTCTTAATGGCCTCGGTCATGCAGATCGACGCTGCGACACCGCCAGCCAGGCCGCGCTCTACGAACGAGTGCTTGTCAAAGCCCTTGCTGTGCACCACGCAGGGGATACGACACAGCCGCGCGGCCACGATAGCATCAAGGTTGGCCCTGTAGCCATTGCAGACGTGAACGAGGTCCGGTTTTTCGGCCAAAAGCACCCGTGACAACCTCAAGGCTGTGGGCAAGGTTTCCAAGGCGAAGTCGCCGGCTCGGCGCACGACCTGCATGGCCGAAGCGACCGCCGAAACAGACTTGACCCGGCGGTAGCTGGGGTTTGTGTGCAAGCCGTGGTCCCGGGGCAAGCGTCGCTTGTTGAAAACGATGACGCGTACTCCCAGCTGTTGGAGTTCCTCGACTACTTCCTTGTCCTCGTAAAGGACAACTACCGGTTCGTAGCGGGAACGGTCCAGTCCCCTGATGAGATGGACCATCCCGGTCAGAGACCCACCGACCACGTGCCCGGATGAAGCCTCGAGAAAAAGGACTTTCATTTTTCCGCGTCCACCGATCGACGCAGTGCCTCGTCGGCGGCAACAGCGGGTGACCAGCCGAGGATCTCGCAAGCCCGCGTGCTCGAGTAACGCACGTTCCGGGCGGATCTCTCAAACTGGTAGGCGGGTGTCCATTGCCGACGCTTGAGCAGCTTGAACAGAAAGGCCACGGCTCTTATCGCTGGTAGCAGCAATGCCGGCGGCAGGTACACCACCTTCGCCCCGGACGACTCGGCCGCTGCCAGCAGGCTGAAGTACTCTCGCTGCCGGAGCGAGCTATCGTCGACGAGATTAAACACCTGTCCGTCCACCCCGGGGGTCGTGGCCGCGAGGACCAGTGCGTCAGCGGCGTTTTCTACGTAACAGATAGGTACCGGGTAAGATGAGCGACTGACAACCACCAGCAGGGGCCCCAGGCGCTTGTTTACACGGCCCCTGAACAGCGGGCGCCCGGGTCCGTAGAGCACCCCGGGCCTGACAACTACAACAGGAGCACCGGACTTGAGCGCGGCCATCGCTGCGCGATCGGCATGGATTTTTGAGCGGGTGTAGTGTCCCCTCAACAGTGGCTTGTGATCGTAGGCTTGATCTTCGTCGACCTCGATTTCAGAGCGTCCCCGGCCAAGGTCAAATATTCCGAGCGAACTCACGTGCACGAAACGCCGGGCACCTGCGGCCAGCGAGGCTTCTATCAGCCGGTGAGTGCCCAGCACATTGCTGTTGTGAAAAACGCTCCAGTCGCCGCTGGTCTGCACGTATGCGCCAGCGTGAATCACAGCTCCACATCCCTGCAATGAAGCGGCGAACCCGTCAACGTCCTCGAGTTCACCAACAACAACGGTCGCGCCCAGCCGTTCGAGTTCCGTACCGTCAGAACCGACGCGCACCAGCGCAGCTACTTCGTGGCCGGCTTCACAGAGTCGGCTGACAACGCGGCCCCCGAGAAAACCCGTCGCACCGGTAACGAAGACTTTCACCGGCCAGCCCCGTCGCCGTCTTTGGCTATCGCCGCCCAGATCTGCTGCGTGACATCGACCACCGCGCGGGCTTCATCCACGCTCACCGGCGACTCACCACCCTCGTTCACGGCGAAATAAAAACGAGCCAGGAGATTTCCCATACCGGGATAGAACCTGGTTTTTCCAGTCAGAAATTCGACCGTGCTGCGCCCCGTCTGTGAAAACAGCTGCCAAGCCTCTTCGAGATTGGGTAGAGACTTACCAATCAGCTTTGGTACATTGCGAACGACACGCCTGATAATCGTCATGTTGTTCAGGTTCACGTCCACGGTCATGCGCGTTCCGTAAAGCCTGAGCGTGTTGCTCTGCGGGTGGGCATTCATCGAAATGGTCAACGCCCCACTCACGTCTCCTGATTTCATCAGCACCCGGAGCTCGCGCGGTCCTTTTTCATCCCTGCGATCAAAGGCCCAGGCCTGGAGTTCATCGACCGGCCCGAGGAAAGCCAGTTGAAGGTACAGCGGGTGTGGAAGCAGGTCGCCCAGGCCCCCACCCGTGAGCTGAGATAACCAGGCTCGTTCGCTCGCGTGACCAGCCTGGTAGCTCTCCACGCCCACGAGATCACCGAGCACACCGTCTGCAACGAGCCGTCGGGCTTCGAGCATAACGGGGTCGAACAGCCGATTGTGATCAACGCAAAGCATTCGACCAGCCTTGTCGGCGGCGGCGACCATGCGGTCAACTTCTTCTACCGATACAGCGGCTGGCTTTTCCACGACCACGTGTACACCGGCCTCCAGCGCGATTACCGCGACATCGGCGTGGGTGTGCGGCGGCGTCAAGACGTGCACTACATCAAGTTCTTCCGCCGCGAGCATCGAACCCGCATCGGCGTATGTTCTCTGCACGTCAAAACGATCGGCTAGATCATTGGCGGCACCAAGATTGGCATCGGCGATCGCGACAACGTCGGCACCGGCTTTGCGAATGTAGGGTACGTGCACACCCGAGATGATGCCGGCTCCTACCAAGCCGACCCTGGTGCTGGGCGATCTCTCCATTGAATTTTTCGAGGGTATTTCAGCCCGCTCAGCGGACCGTTCACCGTTGCCGAGGTGGCCAACGGTAGAAACCTGCTATCCCGACTCGGCGATCTCCTTGCTACCTTCGTCCTCGCCTTCGAGGTCTACACGTTTACCGCCGAAACCGTACTGCCTGAGATAAACGAGATTGGAGTAAACCGGGTCGTCGACTTGAAGAGCCCCTCCCGAGAGCAAGCCCCGCAGCTGTTCAACGCCCTGTTGCACCGAGAACTTGGGTTTGAATTTCAAGACGTACTCGATCTTGTCAAAACTGACCTGGTAACTCCGCAGGTCATCGACCGCGGCTACGTGCTCCACCACGATGCCCAGGTCAGGGAGTGACGCGGCTACGATGTCGGCGGTCTCGCCGACGGTGTGATTCTGGGAGTTACCTCCAACGTTGAAGATCTCTCCCGACACTTCTTCGGGCGGGGCTTCTGCAGCCGTAAGAAAAGCTCTTGCCACATCCTGCACGTGCACGTGGGGCCGCCACGCTTCGCCGCCCATCACGGTTACCTTGCCACCCGAAAGCGCCCGCGCTGTCATGGTGTTGACCATCAGGTCCAGCCTCATCCTCGGCGAGGTACCAAAGACGGTACCAAGCCTCAGCGTCACCACTGAGCAATCTTCGAGTTCGGCGTTGAGTATTCCTTCCGAAACGATTCGGCTACGGGCGTAGAACGAAACCGGGTTCAAAACCGACCCCTCGTTGAGAACCAATCCCTCGTTGGCCCCGTACACGCTGCACGACGAAGCAAACACGACCCGCTTGACCTCGGGGGCCAGGCGAACCACCTGGCTCAGAAGCTTGGTCGACTCCACGTTGATTGCCAAGGTCTCTTCGTGATCCAGATCGCAGGCACCGTCACCGACCAGGGCAGCCAGGGCAATGACCGCGCGCACGCCGTTCATACACCGAATCAGGTCGCGGATATTGCATATATCACCGCGAAGAACTTCCAGGCGCGGGTTCGAGTAGCACTCCTTGAGCCCCGCGTCACCGTAAAGAAAACAGTCAAGCACGCGAACCCTGTAGCCCTTGGCTAGCAGCATCCTTACCAGGTGACTCCCCACGTAACCGGCTCCACCGGTTACCAGGACCATATCCCCGGGGCTCAAAACTCCCCCCCCACCAGCATTGCTTTCGGTCACGCTTCTCTCTCCCGTACCGCAGTAATAGCATCAAGGATGCCAGTATCCATCTGTTCGAGCAGCCCAGAAAGCGCCGGCAACAACCGGTAAGGAATTCCTATCGCCTTGCAGGCCTCTGTAACATCGCGTACCTCGGTCGGACTGAGGTCGGCCAACGAAACCAGTACCAGCTTAATCTGGTGAGTGCTCGCGGCCATGGCCATGTCGGACGCGCCGCCAATGACCCTGACCCCATGTATGAGACCGCCCCAGCTATCGGGCTCGTGGTCTATTATTCCCATGGGGATATAACGTGACTCCGGATCTTCAAGCAACGCCCGCAGTATGTTGTCCGCGCCGTGCCCCGATCCAGCAACGAGAACGTTGGCCATCGGCCCGGTCCAGCCGTCAGCAGCACCGCCGGCCCGAAAGGCCTGCATGAGATAACGACTGATCGTCAACATAAAAACGACCAGCATCCAGTCTATCAGAAAAATGGCCCGCGAATGCGCGCGAAAACCCGAAAAATAATCGGCAGCCACGATGAGCGCTGAGCCCACGCTGACCGCCTTTATGATGGCCGCGAAGTCACGACGGGAAAACCTCTTCACCGCCCGCTGGTAGAGGCCGAAATAGACAAAGACCGGTGGCCGCAACAGCGTGATCCACAGCAGGGTAATCGACATGATAGGCACCGACCGACCTTCGAGCTGCCAGTCCATCTTCAACAGGTTGGCGAAGACATATGCCAGGATCACCAGCAGCAGGTCGCCCAACGCCATGTAAATACGTCCGCGGTTACGAGCGAAAAACCCCGCCTTAAACTGGTTCAACGCGAGCTTGAATACCCCGATTAGGAGAAAACCGATATCACCAGCAACCGAAAAATTGCGCACATACTCAAGGTCGCGCTGCAGTTTGCCCGGCAGCAGATGTTCGATGTAGTAGGACTCGGTATCGACGGTACCCTCGGGGTATTCGTCGGTCTCGTCACGCCCGTCCATCTGGCTGGGCCCTATCATGCCCGGCTTCACCTCGAGTACGCCGCGTTGTTCGCTCGAGTAGAAGTTTACGAAGTAGGGGTCTTCAGGGCGCGGGCCGACGAGCGACATGTTCCCCACGAAGACATTGATTAGTTGCGGCAGCTCGTCCAACTTCGTCCAGCGCAGAACATGCCCCACCCGGGTAACGCGGGGATCTCGCTTAACGGTCAGCCTTGCGCCACTGCGATACGCTCCCAGGACCATCGTCCTGAACTTAAAAATCCTGAAGGGCTGGCCGTTCCTGCCACTACGCTCCTGGCGAAAAAAAACGGGGCCACGGGTATCGAGTTTTATGAACAAGGCGATCAGCAGCAACAGCGGCGACACCATCAGCAGTCCAGGCAGACAGAAGAGAAGGTCCACTGCCCGTTTTCCTATGGACGCGGCGTTCTTCATGCCCGCTGCTCCCCTGCTATTCTCCTGACACTATTGGCCACCGCGGCCACGTCATCGTCAGTCATCGTCGGGAAGAACGGCAACGAGATAGAGGTCTCGAACAGATTCGAGGCATTCTTGAAACTGTCGCGGCCGAGACCGAGCCGTTCCTGGAACCACGGGTGGTAGTGGGCAGGAATGAAATGGACACTGGTACCTATGTTGTCGGCCTTGAGCATGTCGATGAAATCGTTCCGCGAACAGCGCAGTTCTGCGGGCTTGAGCCTCATAATATACAGGTGCCACGCCGACACGCCATCGGTACAGGGCGCCGGCGTCTTGATGCCCGGTAGACCTTCGAGCAGCTCGGTGTAGAGCCTCGCCAATTCAACACGCCTTTCCTGGAACCCCTGC
Organism: Candidatus Binatota bacterium; assembly: GCA_012960245.1. Classification (NCBI taxonomy): domain Bacteria; phylum Candidatus Binatota; species Candidatus Binatota bacterium. The sequence goes on from DUBO01000044.1 coordinate 52,174, forward strand.
AGTCGGTCGAGCTGGTGAATGCCTATGGCCGCGTTGATGTCGGTCATGTTGTACTTGAAGCCCTGCCGCGAAACTTCGTAGTACCAGCTCCCCTCGGCCGAATAGCGTTTCCACGCGTCCCGCGAGATACCGTGAAGCCGGATCATGCGCGCCGCGTCGGCCAGCTCCTCATCGTCGGTAGCCAGCACGCCTCCCTCCCCGGTGGTAATGTTCTTGCCAGCGTAGAGACTGTACGCCGATACCCGGCCTAGGCCACCAACCGGGACACCCCGGTACTCGGTGCCCAGGGCGTGAGCCGCATCTTGCAGCACCCAGGCACCGCAGTTCTCGGCAAGCTCGCTGATCGCGGCCATGTCGCAGGGCACACCGGCGATGTGTATGGGCAGGATGACCCGCGTGGCATCATTGCAGCTCCGAGCCACGAGCGCTGGATTTATGTTGGGAGAATCCTCCAAAGTGTCCACGAGAACCGGCCTGGCGCCAGCCTGGAGAATAGTCGAGATGGTCGAGGGAAAGGTATAGGGGCTGGTTATGACTTCGTCGCCCTCTCCGACCTCACCGGCCACCATGGCTATATGAAGCGCTGCCGTACACGAAGAGACCGCGACGGCGTGGCGAACCCCGACCGCCTGTGCAAATTTCTCTTCGAAACGCACGGTCTTCGGCCCCATGGTAAGCCACCCGGACTTCAGGGTATCCACCACCTCGGCGATCTCCTCGTCCCCGAGGTACGGGCGATGGAAAGGAAGAAATTCTTTCAGCCTGCTGTCGCTCACAATCCGCCCGCCTCGCCGGACCGCAGATAGCTGTTGATAATAGCCCCCAGTTCAACGAGGTTTTTCTCCCTGTCCCAGATATCTTCCACTTTCATTCGCGCCGCCGAACCAATGCGCAGGGCCAGGTCTGCGTCCCCGTGCAGGCGGGCTATGGCATCAGCCAACCCCTCGCTGTCTCGTTGCTCAACGAGGATCCCGTCTACACCGTCATCGATGAGCTCGGGCACACCCGATATATTGGATCCGATAACCGGAAGGCCCGTGGCCATCGCCTCTGCCAGTACATTGGGAATTACGTCCTGCTTACCGTAGCGCCCGAGCACGATACTGGGAAGGGCAAAAATATCAGCAGCCCTGTAGAGCCCTGATAATCGGTTGTGATCAATATAGCCATGGAATGTCACACGCGCTGAAATTCCAAGTTCTGTGGCTTTTTTTTCAAGAAAAGCCCGCTGTGGGCCGTCGCCGGCCACGTCGCAACTCACGCTTATGCCGCGCTGCGCCAGAACGGCGATGGCGTCGAACAGGTAGTGGATTCCCTTGTATTCTTCGAGGCTGCCGCAGGTCATCACCCTGAAGACCTCGTGCTCTTCCTTCCTGGCCAGGCTGAAACGTTCGAGGTCCGCGCCGTGGTAGTTCACGTGGATCTTGTCGGACTCATCCCGGTCTACCGTCGACGCGAGGTAGTTTGCGTTCACCCTCGCGCAGGTAACCACGAACTCAGCCGACCTGATCTTTTCCGGTAGCAGCCTGGCCACCACGTGGATGTCGTAGGCGTGGGCCGTGAAGCTGTAAGGAATCCCGCTCCACCTGCGTACGAGCATGGCCACCGTGGTGGGATAGGTGGCCCAGTGCGCGTGTACGTGTTCTATGCCCTCTCTCTCGAAAAGCTCGGCGAGGTAGAAAGCGTAGGGCAACATGGCAAAAGAACGCAGCAGGTAGAGCAGGTCGTTGCTCTTCAAGAACGCGTCTGCGCGTTCTTGAAGCCCCATAGTGCTTACACCCCCGCGGTCGCCCGCGACGCGCTCTGGCACATCTCTCCAGGCCGTGAACACATAGCCGACCAGGCCCAGCGCCTTGAAGGGGCGGGAAGTTAATGCCCGCAGGGTTGCTGCGAGCATAGCCGGCGCAAGGATTCGCGGGCAGTAAGCAGTCTCTTCAATCAGCGGAAGAGCTTCGGGCTGTTGCTGGCCCTTGCTTCTTGGCTTCAGGGAAACCAGGCGCAGATCATAGCCACGTCGCTTCAGCCCGAGCACCTCACCCACGGTAAAGGTCTGGTGTAGGACCGGAAACGCCGGAAAGAGGTAGGCCAGGCGGCGCATAACTTTGATCAGGTAGCCAAGGCAACCGTTGGCTGGCCACCGAGGACCGTTCCCGTTTCACGGTAGTGCTCGTGCAGCCTGATAAGACTCAGGCACAAGCCAACGATGATGTAGAAAACGATATTCACCCACATGTCCGCGAACAGGCAGAATACCACGAAACCGATAAGCGAGGTGTGCATGGCATCGACAGCCCACTTCATACCCACTGGAGCATAGGCGCCCTCGGCGTACTCGCGCCGCAGCACCCGTAACCTCCTGAAAAGGTTTATGAAAATGTAGAGGTACAGGATAAGGACTACCAGCCCCCCCTCTACCGTCGCCCAGAGATAAGAATTGTGAGGAGGCGCGGCCTCTCCGTAGGGGTCTACGGCAGCACGCTCGGTTGAGAAATTGCCCAGGCCCACGCCGAAAACTGGGTGCCGGGGAATCATGACCAGGCTCGATACGAGGTTCTGACCGCGTTTTTCGAACGATCCACGCGCGATCTGACCCTCGGCAAGAGCCTCGGGCCTAGCTCGAAACTGGGTCAGCCTTATCGCGACCTCTTCGGGCAATATCGCGCCGACCATATTCACCTGGAAACCAAATTGCAGCAGCAGGGCCAGCGAGGCCACTGTCATGCCCACCACGCGCCTGAGGCCGAAACGTCCTTCCATCGATACAATCGTCAGGAAAAGCAGGAGATTGAGCACTCCGCTGCGCGAAGCGGTAAGGGGAATAATTATGATCGGAATAACGACGGCCACGACCCAGGCGATGCGCCCAAACCAGTGCCGTACCTGGCCACGGTAGTACCAGGTCAGCGACAGGCAGAAAAGTGCAAAATAGGCGAGCTTGTTTGGGTTGCGTCCGGTGTAAAGCGCCGTGCCGATGTCACCGAGCACCCGGACCCTACCCGTACCCCAACCGAAGGGGCCTGCCTCCGCACTGATGCTGAAGTAGGTCATCACGAGACACGCGACCACGGTCGCCATTACCGCGGTGATCTCCCGGGGAGTACGCACGAAAAAGAAAAGAAAAACCAGAAACAAGTAGCGAGTGATCAGCTTCAAGCGCGGATCACGCATGTCGATGAGCACCGAGTAGTCGGCGGCCCTTACGCGCAACGTTTTCTCGACCACCACCCCCGACGCGCCCTCAATCGGAGGCATGTAGGCAAACGCCGATACGATAAAAATCAGCGCGGCAATAGCAAGAGCGATCATGACCGGATCAGTGAAAAGCCAACCGGGACGCTCCCTGATAAAACCGATAGCCAGCATACCAAGGAACACCACCCCCAGCACGTTGTTGATGGTTATGTTACCTCCGGCAATCAGGAAGTTGGGGTAGGTAAAAAGGAAAGTAACCACGTAGATGCAGATGCCCACCACCGGGCGGCGCAGCACCAGAGAACCGGCGAGCAACGCAGAGCCGGCACCAAGCACGACCATTCCGCCGCCCGTTCTCAAAGCCAAAGCGGCCACCGTGGCCACCACGACGGCTGCCACGTAGGCAGCGAGCTGCCCCCCGCGTGCCGCGGGCATTGTTTGCTGGGTTATCATCGCCATCGGGCGAGTGCCCTACCGGTCAGGCTACGAGCTCGGATATAGACACGGGTATGTACTCGCGCCGCTTGTTGAGAACCGATCCCAGGACTTCGCCACCGGCCTTTCGCACGGCTTCTATAGTCCTCGAAGCTACTACGACGGGTGTCGAATCGGCCTCCACGACCAGGACCACTCCGTCGACCGCACCGGCAACCGTGGCGGCGTCCGGGTACAGCGCAAACGGCGGTACATCGATGAACACCTGGTCGGCCTGCGACGCGAGCTCTTTTACAAGGGCAGGCATGTCGGCTTTCTCGAGCAGCACAATTGCGTCGTCGCCGCCGGTCCCGGCGGTGACCAGGCGAACGCCGCTCTCCGCGGTGTCCTGTATCACCTGGTCCAGGGTCTTCTCGCCGGAGATAACATTCATGACACCTTCGGGCGAACCGGCCTGGGCCATGCGCCACAAGGAAGGGGTACGGAAGTTCATGTCGACAAGGAGAACCTTGTTTTTCCCCTTGGCGGCTGCCGCCCGGGCCAGCAACCACGCAACCGACGAGGCACCCTCGCCGTGCAGCGAACTCGAAACCACGACGGTTTTTACTTCGCCGCCGATGTTGACACTGGCCATGGCCTGCCGCAGTTCGAAATCCTCATCGGCCGTGGCCGTGGCGATCCCGGGTGCAGCGACGTCCCGCCGCCCGGTCCCGGCAGCTCCCGACCTGAGGTTCTCGGCTCTCTTCAGTGCTTCGTAAGTTCTGCTCATGATTTTCTCGCTCCCGTTCCACTCGCACCGCTTTCACCGTACTCGTCTTCCGCCAGCTCCGCTATAACGGGAACCCCGAGGTTGTAGCGCACATCGGCGGCGCTATTCATCACCGGGGTCAACAGCTCCATCGCCACCGCCGAACCAACGCTTATCAGCAGGGCGGCAAACAACGACAGCACCAAGGTAACGACCTTGAAGTCGGGCACCTTCTGCAGGGGAAGACCCGCTGCCTCGATGATGCTCACGCCCGAAATACCCGCCTGGTCCATCGCGCTCGAAACGCGCAGTTGGTCAAACTTCTGCAGAAGACCGCGGTAAGCGTCCTTCTTCTCCTGCCTGTTACGGCGCATTCTCATCACTTCGTAGTGCTGCTCGTGCATCGTGGCAATGCGTACTCCGTAGCCGCCGAGTTTCTCGGCGAGAAGTACCCTGCGCGACTCCAGTGCCCCGATCTCCGCCTGGGAATCCAACAAGGACTCCTCGATACGCCGGCGAATACTCGAAGCGGAGATTTTCTTGCGACCGACAATGGTCTTCTCCTGGATCTCCACCTGGGCCGCGAGCGCCGCTATCTCCCTGTCCACGTCCATGAGCAAGCGATGCTCGGGAGTGTAGAGCTGCAACAACCGTCCTCTTTCAATCTCAAGGCGCGAAAGGTTCTGGCGCAGGAAGCCAACCAGCGGGTTGGGCACCATGTCCACCTCGGAGGTACCGCTCTCCGGTACGTACTCAAGCTCTGCCTCCAGCGCTACGATCCTCGTCCCCGTCTCGGCGATCGAAGCCTCGGTCCTCCGCAGGTCTGCCTCAACCTGGGCCTGCTGGCGGATGAGCGCATCCTTTTGTGTCGCCACCGCAGTGAGGCCGTGTTCCTTGTCAAAATCCTCAAGTTCCTTGTCCATGATCCCCAGGGAGGCACGGGCCATTAGGAGCTCTCGTTCAAAAAACTCGGCCGCGCCCCTCGAGCTGTGCAGCTCTATGGAGTAGTCGACATAAAGCCTGACCAGCGAGTTGACCACCAGTACCGCCGCCTCCTCGGAAGAACTTCGGTACGAAACCTCGACCACGTTGGAGTCAGCCTTGCGCACCACCCTCAAGGAAACCTGCAAGTCCTCTATGGAAGGAACGTCGGGGTCAGCCTCGCCATCGCCGGCCATCGCCGCGGCCAGATCGAAGTGCAACCTGCGCAGCAGTTCACGGCTCCTGAGAACCTGCATCTCCGAATTCACCAACGAATCGTTGGGAAGACTGGAAACTTCTTCCTTGCGATCCATGGGCGAGACCTCGGGATAGACGCGGTCCTTGCCTATGAGAATCTTGGCCGACGCGCTGTAAGTCGGAGCCTTGAGCAGGTTACCCAGGTTGCTGGGCACGAAGACCAGCAAAAAGAGCAACACTACAAGGCGTCGGTGTTTGAAAACGGCCCCAGTCGCCTGGCGCAGCAGATATCCGGATCTTGCTTCCATCGAACTTCGTCCTCTCCTAGTTTCCTATGTTCGGAAGCCGCGTGCTCGGCTCCCTGATGGGTATCAGTCCGCGAATGTACTGATCAACCCAATTGTTGGCGTTGGCGATCCAGGTACGGGGCACGAACACCACGTCATTGGGTCCCAGCAGCGCATCGGCGCTGGCATCTCCGTCTTTTATCATTGCTTCAAGGTCGAGCCTGTCGGCTTCGTAAGCACCGGGCCCCTTCCAGCGAACAAGCAGCACGCTGTCAACCTTGGCCGTGCGCTTGAGCCCGCCGCGCTCAACTATGGCCCTGAAGGAAGTCATACCGGGCCTCAGTGACACATAGCCGGGATCCCCGACTTCGCCACCCACGTAGACGCGCCTGACCGCCATCTCACGGATCACCACGCTCACAGTGGGTTCACGGTAGGTCACCGACGCCCTGCTCAGCAGGTCCCTGCTCAAGTCCCAGGTCGTCAGGCCGGCCGCCCTGAACTCCCCGAGGGAAGGCACGCCAACGTGGCCATCACTCCTGACGGTGGCCACGGTGTCCAGCTCCGGGTGGAAAGGAAACTTGATATCGATCACGTCGCCCACCACCACGCTGTACGGCAGCGTACTCCCGTCGGCCGCCAGGGCCTCCGAGGGGATAAATGGGCCTTTTGTTAATTCCATGGCTGCCGAGCAGCCCGAAAGCACAACCGCCGTTACCAGGATTAAAGTTCTGATTATCGTCATCATAGTGTTCTTTCCGTTCTGTAGTCATTGCCCCGGCAGACCGCATGGAGCGGCATCCGGGGCGAGATTTCTCTCCCCAGGGGGAGCAAATATAATGCCACGATATCCCCCATCTGCGGGGACCTTTCTTCCCCCGACCGGGGGGGGATTCCCACCCATCTGGCCGCTCGGGCACCCCGCCCGGGTGGGTTTTTGTGATTATGGAGCTTCATCGATTAAACTGCCTTTATTCGTTGCCGGAGGCTCGGCCCCGACTCTGCGTCATTGCATAAACGCAAGGCTGGGCGTTTCCGCACTGCCGCGTCACTCAAGCCCCGGGTATCGAGGCGGGCGAAACATCAGTGGCCAGCTGGCCCGCGGGCTCGAGGCTTGCTTCGTGTACCGCTGAGTTAACAACGAGATCGGCCACGCGAAGCGCCGAATCGCGATCGCCGAAGCCGACCGCGAACAGACCCAGTCCGCGTCCGTCTTCCAACCTGCGAGTCTTCAAGGACACCCCTGCCTTCTGGCTCGTCACGAGATCGCGCATACCGTCAAGGCGTTCCAAACTAACGCTCGCCACCAACAGTACCTGCCAGCTGCCGGGCTTGCCGGTGCTGACCATTGCCCGCGCGTCGTTGAAAGGCAGGAACAGGGTACCGCCAACCGCCAGCTTCCTGGGGTTACCCAGCTCAGGGTTGGCTTCAAAAATACGATCCAGCGTTGCCGGAAGAGTGTTTCCGTAAGCCGCCTCGGCGATGTCCCAGATCGTATCGCCGTTTTTGACCACCACATCCCTACCCGCAGCTACACCTGCGCCCGCAGTTATGTGCAAGGCCGGGTTTGCCGGGCGACTGGTATCGTAGAGTCTCGCGGCGGTTGACCTGGCGAGTATCGCTGCGAGCCGCGTGCTGGCAGAAACACCATCGAGGCGTTCCTCGCTGGGCTTGCTGGCGAACGCGGTAGCGGCTGCTTCAGCGCCGAGCGCCTCAGGCGAGGGGCTTGCCAGGATACTGCCGGTCAATACGGGCAGCTCCGCGGTTTCGCTCGCCGTAACAACGGATCGCGTGTCCACTTCCTCGACCCGGCTGACAACTGCAGCCGCCGAGGGAAAGCTTTTCTCGGCGACAAAAGAGAGCGCCTCGACCGCAGGGACTGGGGGGACAGCAAGCGCCCTCTCCTGCCCGGTGTCGGCCAATACGGGGTAAGCGGGACCTTCTGCCGCCTGCCCGGCCACGTTTGCCCAGGCGAAGCCCACTACCAACGAAGCGGCCACGGCCGCAAACGCTACACGACGGCCCTTTTGGCCCATAGCGCAGCGCATGCGGGCGATCGCCGCCCAGGAGCCAAGCCCGGTGGAGCCCTCCACATCGCGCACCGCTTCGTTCATCAGCCTGCACCCGACCCGCTTGCGTCCGGCGGCAAAAGCTATGAGCAGGGCGTTGTCACACACCACGTTCACCAGGCGGGGTATCCCTGCCGAGGCCATCCACACCAAGCGGAGCGCCGTAGAACTGAACACGCCGACCTCTTTGCCACCCGCGCCCCTCAGGCGCGTGGTCACGTAAGCGCTGATTTCGCTCTGGCTCAAGGGCTCCAGCCTCGCTCGAGTACCGATGCGCTGCTGCAGCTGCCGCAGCGAGGGATCCCTGAGTTTATCTTCGAGTTCGGGCTGTCCCGATAGAACTATCTGCAGCGTTTTTTCCTTGGATGTTTCAAGGTTGGTGAGCAACCTCAGGCCCTCGAGCACGGCGTTGGGCAAGGTCTGGGCTTCGTCTATGAGCACGACCACGTTGCGACCCTCGACCAGGGATTCAAGGAGAAAACCGTTTAACCTGTCGAGCATCCCGAGCCTGGCGCAGCCCTCAACGTCAAGACCGAGTTCCATGCAGATGTACTCGAGCAGTTCATCAAAACTGACGCCGGGATTAAATATAAACACCACCGTGCTCTCGTCCTGTAGCTCTTCGGCGACGCGTTTGAGCAGCGTGGTTTTACCAGTACCGGCCTCGCCCACCAGTGAGATGCAGCCCTTGCGCGCGCGTATCCCGTACAGCACTGACGCCAATGCCTCCCGTGTAGTCGGGTTGACGTAATGAAAACGCGGGTCGGGTGTCAGGTTGAAGGGGTCTTCCGACAATCTGTAAAAATGAGCGTACATAGCCTGCTGCCTCCGCGATGCTCGCTACCCGTTCGGTGCCTGCCTGGCTCCGAGCTCGGACGGGACTCCATCGCAGTGAGCAAATGAGCAACCGCCGTGCCATGCCCCCCCCTGTTGGGTAGGAGTTACCCCCCGAGTGGGTATTCCAGAAATACCCAGTGTTTACGCGTCTTTCCAAGGATTTTACTGGACGGGACGCGAAAAGCCCTCCCCCCCTGTGGGTGGGGCGAGCCTTGCGAAATCAAGAGATCATTGCAGGCCTGCACGGCCAGGCGGGTAGTTACCCGACTCCCGGAACTCCTCGCGACGTAAACCGTGGGATTTCATCTTGCGGTGCAAGGTGGCCGCGTCGATCATCGCGTGTCCCGCGCTGACCGCTATGGCTCCCGCGTTACGCGACAGAAGGGACTCCAGGTACTCTTTTTCAGCGCGCCGGAGGTACTCTTTGAGCGGTAAGCGAAGGGTTCCGCTCGCCGCCTGCCCACCCATACCGCGGAGTTTACCCGGGGCGGTTGAGGGAATTTCAATCTCCGACAAGGCCGTCCCCCTGCACTTGATAATGGCCCGCTCAACCACGTTTCTCAGTTCACGGATGTTGCCTGGCCAGTGGTAACTCATCAGTTCACGAAGCGTCTTGTTCGAGGTGCTCTTGATATGCCGTTCCACGGCTATCGGGTTTGATTTCAACAGGTCAGCCACGAGCAGGGGCACGTCCTCGATCCTGTCCCTGAGTGGAGGCAGGTCAACCGGCACCACGTTTATGCGGTAGAAAAAATCTTCGCGCATTTCGCCGCGCTCAACCATCTGGTCGAGGTTCTGATTGGTTGCCGTTATTACCCGAAGATCTACCTTCAACAGCCGATTTCCGCCGAGTTTTTCGATCTCCCTCTGCTCCAGCACTCGCAGCAGCTTGAGCTGCATGGCCAGCGAGATGCTCTCGACCTCGTCGAGAAATAAGGTGCCCCCGCTGGACAGTTCTACCTTGCCCACACGGTCGGCCACCGCGCCCGTGAAGGCTCCCCTTTCGTAACCAAAGAGCTCGCTCTCGAGCAGGGTTTCGGGAAAAGCCGCGCAGTTGATAGCCACGAAACGGCCTTCTTTGCGGCGACCCTGGTAGTGGATCGCCCTGGCTATGAGTTCCTTACCCGTACCCGATTCTCCAGATATGAGAACCGTAGCATCGTTGTGAGCAAGAGACTCTACGGTCTCGAAGAGTTCGTGCATGACCGGGTTGCGACTGATCATGTTGGCAAACGAAAAACGTTCGCTCAGCTGACCACGCAGGTAGCTGATCTCGTCGATCAGCTTGCGCTTCTCCATGACCTTTTCGGCAGCAAGAAGTATGTCTTCGCGCTCAAAAGGCTTGGTGATGTAATCTTCGGCGCCGTGCCGCATGGCTTCGACAGCACCCTTTATAGAGGCGTAGCCAGTGACGATGATCACCGGCATATCCGGCCAGCGCTCGCCAACTTCGGTCGTGAGGCTCAAGCCGTCGCTGCCCGGCATTTTCAAGTCGACCAGGGCCAGTGAAAACGCCGAGTCTTCGAGTAATTCCAGCGCCTCGCGAGCAGTCCCCGCGCACTCCACGGTGGCATTTCGCTCCCTGAAAAGGTCTTCCATCTGTCGACAGATCAAGGGATCGTCGTCAACGACCAGTATTCTCGCATTTTCCATTCTTTCTTACCCCGGGCTCTCGTTCAGTTATCCGCGACGCCGCGGCCACAACTATTGCAGGTCTGCAATAACGCTACGCGCCCCAGTTGCAGTCGCGCAACCTCTTTCTCGTCTCAGGAATCGAGGCCGACGTAACTGTCGGCTTCATCTGCCGCTAGTATCCGCTGCCGTGTAGCGACCGATCCCAGGCCCAGGCCTTCGCAAACGTTGTTGAAAGAAAAGGGTGAGTTCCAATCGTTGGTCTTGATCCAGAATTCGGCCTGCCGTGCCAGTATCTCCGGGTTCTGCCGGGGGCGTCGGAGCTCAAGGCGAAAGCAGGCAATTGCATCCTCGAGAATAGCGAGCATGAGCGCCTGCTCAGGCGTCCACTCGATGTGCTTGTTGAACTCGTCGGGCTCCGGTCCCCCGCCGTAGTGAAAAATCTGGCCGCTGAGCCTCTCGCCGTCTAACTCTTTGCCCGCGGTGGCTACTGCTGCCTGTTGCTCGTTACAAGTCGTGTTCATTCCCTTTCCTCCCAGGATTGCGTATTCGCCTTGCAGCATTGCAAGGTCGCGGCCAGAAGGAGCTGCCGGATAAAAGGGGCTGTTTACCGGGGTAAACGCGGAAACCGCGCGCTATCAGCGCACGAACTTGAACGCTGGCGCAGGCTCGGCGCACAGCAATGAACGCGCGAACCGGACCCGGGCCGATCGCGTGCGCAAAAAAAGACCTGCGATCAGGCGGCCAGCAGTTGCCGGCCGATGACCTTGAGTTCAAGTATGGGCTTGACGCCCTCGAAGATGGGTAGCACCTGGGCGTCGACAACGTAGCGCGAAATCGGGTACTCCTCGGCGTAGCCCCAGCCACCGTGCAGCAGCTGGGCCTCCTGGCTGACAGCAACCGCCACGTCGCAGGCCAACAGCTTGGCCATGGCCGGCACGAGCGAAGCTGACTCGTCCTTGTCGAACTCGAGGGCCGCGTGGTAAGTCAGCTGCCGCGCTCCCTGCAACCTGGAGGACATAAGTCCGAGCTTGTATTGCGTGAGCTGAAAATCGATGATCGGCCGCGAGAACTGGCTGCGGTCGCAGGCGTAACCCGCTGCCGCCTCAAGACAGGCCTGGCCCAGTCCGGTGGCGCGGCCGCCGGTCTGTAGTCTTCCTGCCGCAAAGCCGTTCATCTGCAGGTAAAACCCACGGTCGAGGCCTTTCTCCTCGCCGACCAGGTTTTCTGCCGGCACGAAGTAGTCTTCAAAAGCCAGCGTGAACGAGTGCATGCCCCTGTAACCCGGCGTGCGATCGGCCTTGCCCGAGAGGCTACCTCCGCCCGGTTGCTTCATTGTAAACTCGTGCCCGTCGAAACGATCTTTTTCGACCATGAACAGCGACAGTCCCTTAGCCCCGGCCGACATATCGCTGCTCGTTCGCAGCAGCACCGCCAGCACGTCTGCTCGCCCCGCAAAAGTGCACCAGGCCTTGGCGCCGTTGATGAGGTAGCCCTTGCGTCCGTCCTGGTCGGCGGCTTCGGCCTTGCAAGCGACCGACGCCACGTCAGAACCTACGTCGGGTTCGGTGACCGAGATGCCAACCATGACTTCGCCGCTGGCCACGCGCGACAGCCAGGCCGTCTTCTGTTCTTCGGTTCCGCCCTGAAGTAAGGCCTTGGTGAGAATTTCGGGGCGAGTAATCAAGCTGCCAGCCGCCGCCAGCGACACCCGCGACAGCTCCTCGGTAGTCATGATCATGGCGAGGTTACCCATGCCGAGTCCGCCGTACTCTTCGGGTACCGACATGCCGAAGTAGCCCATCTCGGCCATCTTGCTTATCAAGGAATCCGGCACCAGGGCGTCGTCACGATGGACGTGCTCGGCCAGACCCTCGACTTCCTGGTCGGCAAAAGCCCGCACCGAATCGCGTACCATAACCGCGTCTTCGTCGGCCAACCAGCCGTTATTGATGCCCCGGGATTCGGCGACCGACCTGCCTATGGCCCGCACCCGTTTTTCGTCGGCAAAATCGCAGAGCAATGCGCGCGTCGCATCCGACCCGATGGTCTGTTCAAACAAGCCATCGGGCAGCCCGTAGTCCGGCCCTGCAAGGGCCAGTTCTCCCAACAGAGAAGCCGCCACGCCTGCGCTGAAAACCCCGGCCTGGTCGAGCATCACAGCGTTGGCTGCCCCTGCTTCACCTGCCTGCCTGCTGTAAGCGGCCAGCGCCTTGCAAGCCGCGAGTTCCGTTGCAACGTAAGCTATGCGCTCGGTGAGCACCTGCTGATCATCGATTTTGCGTCCGCCGTCGGTGGACTCCGAAGCCGAAGCTATGGCGGCATCAACAACCGAAGATATCGTGTCGTTGAGGCCGTCTATTTCGTCGATAGAAATCGATCTGTAATCAGTATCCGTCATCTGGGTAGCTCCACTTGTCCGCTTATAAAATCCAAGAACCCGGCAACATACGGCGCAACAGTTCGGCAGTCAAAAACAGGCCGGGCGGCCCGTGTCCCGGAGCAAGCGGCGCCTCGAGCCGGCTGCGCGCAGACTCCTACAGGTAGCCCAGGGCCTTGAGACGCTGCCGGGTGCCTTCGTCCATCGGCAGGGGCTCGGGTGCGACCGCGTTTTTTTCGAGTTCGCCGCTTGCGCGCCCAAGAACACCGCGCAGGCGCGCAGCAGTATCTTCGTGGGCGTAGCGCATATCTGTGAGCTCGGCCGGATCGGCGCCAAGGTCGTAAAGCTCACCGGTGACCGTGCGCCCCCCGCCCCGCTGTCGACGGGTTTCTATGAATTTGAACCCTCCGTCCACAACCGCGCGCAGCTCTATACCCATTGGTCGTTCCAACGTAGGTACCAGGGTTTCCATGTAGACTGGGCGCGGCTCCTGCGGCTCGCCCCTGGCCAGTGGCAGCAACGAGCGGCCGTCGAGGCCGGAGGGAACAGCCACACCCAGCAATTCGAGCACCGAGGGCAGCAGGTCAACGTGACCCACCGCCTGGGCCACCACGGCACCCGCCGGCAAGGCCCCCTCCAGGGCCATCACCAGGGGCACATGCTGGGTAGAGTCGTAGAGGTAGCGATTGTGTAACGCCTCACCGTGGTCGCCCAGTCCCTCGCCATGGTCAGAGGTAAAAACCACCAGAGTGCGTCCCGGCATCTTCTGCACGGCCGCCAGCAAGCGCGACAACTCGTTGTCGGCAAACGCGAGCTCGGCATCGTAGGGGGAAGAGAACCGCCCCGCGTACTCCACCGGCGCAGCATAGGGCCAGTGCGCGTCGAAGTAGTGCACGAAGAGAAACCAACGCTCGTCGCGGTCGCCCAGCCAACCAAGCGCCCTGTCGGTCACCTCGTCACCGCCACGCTCAAAATCGGCAAAGTCGTGACCTATCCAGCTACCAGAAGAATCGGCCACCCCGTGCCGATAGCGCGCCGTGAGAGCCGACGAGCTGAAGTCGTCATCGTAGTGATCAAAACCCTGGGCCAGACCAAAACGAGCCGCCAGCGGAAAAGCGCCAATGACCGCAGCGGTGTCAAAGCCATCCGCTGCCAGGATCTCGGCCAGCGTGAGCCTCTCGTCGGCGAGGCGGTACTTACCATTGCAACGCACCCCGTGAGACGGGGGCAACAGGCCGGTAAACATGGAGCTGTGCGACGGAAGGGTCGAGGGCACGTGCGAGTAAGCCCTCTCGAAGAGAACGCCCCGCTGGGCCAGTGCGGTCACGGTCGGGGTGGTCTGGGCGCGGTAACCGTAAGCCGTAAAATGGTCGGCCCGCGAGGTGTCGAATGACACGAAGAGCACATTGTCTGCAGGCGGGGGTGAGGTGCAGCCCACCAACAGTGAGACAGTGAGCAGCGAAACGGCCTTGCCTGCGCGGGTCATCGCCGCATTGTACCAGCCCCGGCCGCTGGTCGTAATGGCCCTGCCTCCGCTCGCCGAATGTGGCCCGCCTCCTTGCAGCACAAGACAGCGCATGAAAGAAAACCCCTATGGGCAACGAGCGGGTCACGGTAGGCTACCAGGATGGATGTCTGCATCCCTTATGGCTGGGCAGACTGGGGCTGCGGCTGGCGAGAATTTTCGGCGCCGAATCGCTGTGGCTGCCCGACCACTTCATGGGCTGGCTGCCTGGACACGTCTGGTCCGAAGAACACACTCCCGCGGCAGCCATCGTCCATTCGAGCGACGCTTTTCTCGATCCCATGCAGATCCTGGCTACGACCGCGTTGAGAATACCCGGCGTCGACCTGGGCACTGCCGTAACCGAGCCTTTCAGGCGCCACCCGGTATCGCTGGCGCAGTCTTTTGCCACCCTGGATCACATATCCAAGGGACACGCCATACTCGGCATAGGCAACGGCGAACGCGAAAACGTGGAGCCCTATGGCATGGACTTCCGCTTGCAGGTATCGCGACTCGAAGAAGCGCTCACCATCATCACCAAGATGTGGAGCAGCAAGGGCGAGCCCGTTACCTACGACGGTCGCTTCTGGCAACTCAAGGACGCGGTCTTCAACCTGCCCCTCTACAAGGACCGCCCTCCCCGCATCTGGATCGCCGCCCACGCGCCGCGAATGCTGGGCCTGGTGGGTCGCTTCGGCGACGGCTGGCTGCCAACCCTCAAGATGACGCCAGCCGAGTACCGCGAGAGCCTCGCTGCTATCAAGCGGTCCGCAGACGAACACGGCCGCGACATGGAGAACTTCGTCGCCTGCCAGATGGTGGTGGTGGCGTTGGGAGAAAGCCGCGAGGCCGTGCTCGAGCTCGCCATGAAAAGCCGCGTGGCGGCGGCGTTGGTGCTCATCGCCCCGTCCACGGCATGGGAGGAACAGGGCCTGAAACACCCCCTGGGTGACGGCCACAGGGGATTTTACGACATCGTACCTTCGCGAGTAACAAAAGAAGACGTCGATCGTGCAGCGGCCACCATGACACCGGAATTGTTACTCAACTCGCTCTACGCCGGTAGTCCGGCCGAAGTGCGCGACGAACTCGCGCCGCTCGTTGAAGCCGGTGCCCGCCACCTCGTGGTCAGCAACGTGGCGTCGGTTTTTACCGGGGGCGGCGCGGCTGATCTCTGGCGACTGGGCAGCCTTTTCCGCAAACTGCGCAGAATGTAATGCAGCCTGCTTGAAACCTTTTGGGTTCGTGCTATCCACACCTGCATAGCGGGCTCGGCAACAGGGCTGAACCCGACACGATTGGAGAATGACCATGAAGCTCACCAGCACCGCCGCTACGATTCTGACCTCGGTTGTATTTGTCCTCAGTGCCTGCAGCGGCGACAGTCCTGCTCCGGGCGAAACGAGCGAAACGACCGCGGGTAATATCGTGGTTATCACGACCAGCCTGGGCAGCTTCGAAGTTGAGCTCGACGAAGAAGCCGCCCCCGAGACGGTCAAGAACTTTCTCTCCTACGTAGAAGACGAATACTACGACGGCACGATCTTCCACAGGGTGATCAAGGGCTTCATGATACAGGGCGGTGGTTTCGACACCTCCTACCAGAAGAAGCCCACCAAGGTCGCGGTGAAGAACGAGGCTGACAACGGTTTGAAGAACGACATCGGTACCCTCGCCATGGCGCGTACTAACGTGGTCGATTCGGCCACATCGCAGTTTTTCATCAACGTGGCCGACAACGATTTTCTCAACCATCGCTCAACCAAGCCGGCCGAATACGGCTACGCGGTGTTCGGCAAGGTCGTCAACGGACTCGACGTGGTAAAAGCTATAGAATCGTCGACCACGAGGTCGCGAGGGCCGGGCTTTTCGAACGCCCCTGTGGAAGCCGTCGTCATAGAATCCATACACAAAAAGTAAGCGCAGGCGGCATTTTCCACTACCGCCGTCGCGTTCATTGACGACCCCCCGTACGGGGGGTACAAGAGGCTGTCGCCATGGTAAAGCAGAGCAACCCGCTTAAGAACGCCGGCCCCTGGAAGGCGGTGCCCTTCAGGGCCGAGTTCCGTCGCACCGGACAGAATGGCCTGGCTTCGCGTTACTACCATAGCGGCGAGCTGACACCTTACAGTATCGAAGACCTGCTCAACGCAATACGCAGCGAAGCCCGCTCTTCGTTCGAAACCCTTCAACTCACCCTCGAACTGAGGGGAGCGGTAGGCAGACCCCAGTTCGAAGAACTCGCAAGGCGTTTCAGTTCACTAGGGCTACCGGAAGTGCAGGTGCTCATCACCGCCCCCGGCCACGACCCGCTCAGCTTTCCGCTCACCCCGGGCGCCATCGGTCCGGACGCGGTGCTGCCGCCGCGCAAATACTGACCGGCGGGCAGGTAGCGGTAGCCCCCGCAAGCGCGGGCTATTGACAAGCTTGCGATGGGGACACAACATGAACACGGCGGTTTTTCCTGTCGCCCATCGCCATGCATATATCTGAATACTACACCGGTGAAGAGCCGGTCTTTTCTTTCGAGTTCTTTCCCCCTGCCAACGACAAGGCCCACGTGAGGCTGCTCAAAACTATATCCGAGTTGCAGGCGCTACAGCCGCACTTCGTATCGGTGACCTACGGCGCTGGCGGCTCCACGAGAGACCGTACGCTCGAACTGGTGTCGTGGATCAAGAATACCCTGGGCCTGGAAGCCATGGCCCACCTTACCTGCGTGGGCTCGAGCCGGGACGAGCTGCGCGCGATACTCGACCGGCTCGAAAACTCAGGTATCGAGAACCTCATCGCCCTGAGGGGCGACCCGCCGGCCGGTGACAGCGAGTTCAAACCGGCAGCGGACGGACTGAGCTACGCCAGCGAGCTGATCGCCATGATACGAGCCGAAAACCGCCCTTTCTGTCTGGCCGCGGCGGCCTACCCCGAGGTCCATCCAGAGGCGGAGAGTCCGGAGGCCGACCTCGAACGGCTTGCCCAGAAGGTCGAGCAAGGGGCCGAGCTGCTCATCACGCAGCTGTTCTTCGACAACGACAGCTACCTCGCTTTTCGAGACCGGGCCGTAAAGGCGGGAATAACCGTGCCCATCGTGCCCGGTATCATGCCGGTCACGGGCGGCCTTGAGCGCATGGCGCGCTTTGGTGCCGCTATCCCCGCACGCTTACGACGGCAGGTTGAGCTTGCCGGTGACGACGCCGATTCGATAGCAGCCGCAGGCGAAGCCTGGGCAACCGAGCAGTGCGCTGCGCTCCTGGCCGAAGGTGCTCCGGGCCTGCACTTTTACACCCTCAACCAATCGCGGGCCACGCGCAACGTGCTCGAGAAAATCAGGCCGCAATCTTCCTGATCGGGCTGGAAAACAACTCATGGCCAACAGGGAGCAACCCGACCTTGAGTCTCTCAGGACCTACCTGGAGGCCAACGTACAGGGCTGCCAAGGCGTAGACCTGGAACTCACGGCCCACGCCGGCGGACACTCCTGCGAGACCTGGAGCCTGCGCGCTGACTCTGAGCGCTGGATAATGCGGCGGCCACCGCGAGGAAAACTCCAGCCCGGAGCCAGCAGCATGGCTCGCGAATACAGGGTGATGAAAGCACTGGCCGACAGCCCCGTGGCCGTGCCGCGCATGGTGGCGCTGTGCGAGGATCCGGAAGTGGCCTGCGCGCCCTTCCTGCTCATGGAAGACGTTGACGGCGTCGTGCTGCGCGACAGCTTCCCTGACGACTTTACCGGCTCGCCCGCACGCAGGGCAGCGCTGGGCCCCGCTACCGTAGAAACCCTGGCGGCGATACACTCGGTGGACCTCGATGAGGCCGGCCTGGCCCGACACGGGCGTCCCACTGGGTTCCTGCAGCGCAACCTCGAACTCATGACCAGGCAGTGGGCCGCGGTCAGCCAACGCGAGGTGACCGCCGTTGACCGGCTGGGAGATTACCTGCTAGGCCACGCCCCCGACTGCAGCGAGGTGGCCTTGTCGCACGGTGATTACAAGCTCGACAACCTCATGTGGCGCCGCGACCAGGAAGCAACGGTGGCGGCTGTAATCGACTGGGAGGTCTCGACCATTGCCCCTCCCCTGGTCGATCTTGGCTGGCTGCGCGGTTTCTGGAGTCAGCCGGGCGACACCCGTGGAGCGATCACGCTGGGGCTGGCGTTGACGAGCTCTGGAGGGTTCTGCGACCGCAACGAGCTCGTAGACTTGTACCGCGAGGCCACCGGACGGGATACCTCTGGACTGCCGTGGTTCGAAGCCTTCGCGATGTGGAAGATAGCCATCATAATGGAGGCCAGCTACTCGAGATTTCTGCAAGGCAAGTCGAACGACCCGCTGTTCGCGTCGCTCGATGTCATAGTACCGGCGCTTGCCGAGGCCGGGCTCGAAGCGCTGGCCTCTGCTGGCAAGCTGTAGCAAGCCAGCAGCCCTCCATAAGCCGTGCCTCCGAGCAGTTGAGGCTCAGAAACCCTGGAGAGTTGCGAAGCGGTCGCGGTGCCAGGCAGCATCGCCAAAACTGAGCTCCGCCGCGCGCGCGCGCTTAAGGTAAAAACCTATGTCGTGCTCGTCGGTCATTCCCACGCCGCCGTGCATCTGCAGGCCTTCATAGGCCGCGAGCACCGCAGTGTCTGACAATCGAGCCTTGGCCGTCACGATTTTTTCGGCTGCGTCATCGGCGTTCGCATCCACAGCTTCGCAGGCGCCCATGAGAGCTGAGCGAGACAGCTCGAGCTCAATGAAGACCAAGGCCGCGCGGTGCTTCAGTGCCTGGAAGCTACCTATAACCACGCCGAACTGCTCGCGGGTCTTAAGGTAATCAAGCGTCATTGCAAAAACTGCTTCAGCGGAGCCCATCATCTCGGCGCACAGCCCTACCGTGGCTCGGTCAATTACGACCTGAAGCGGCGCGAGGCCCTCGCCTTCTGCGCCCAGCATAGAGTCGCCGTCCAGCTCCACCGAATCGAAGCGAAGCACCGCAGCGTTGCGCTGGTCCATGGTCTGCTGTCGAGTAATTTTCAGCCCGGCCGCGCCCTTGTCGACGAGGAACAATGACACACCGTCGCGGTCGCCGGGCGCACCCGACGTCCTCGCACTCACGACCAGCACGTCGGCCACGTGACCGTCCCAGACGAGCACTTTCTCACCCTCCAGGGTCCAACCACCACCCGACGACGACGCGCTCGCCTCGATGACAGCGGGGTCGTAGCGGGTTTTACGTTCCTGCCAGGCCAGCGCGACCAACCCAGAGCCATCAGCCACCGCGGGTAACAGACGGCTCTTCTGCTCCTCGTTGCCGGCCTCAATAATCGCAGCCGAACCCAGCAAGGCGTTGGACAACAAGGGTTCGGGCACCAGGTTACGGCCGAGTTCTTCGATCACGCAGCAGATCTCGGTCAGTCCGAGGCCAAGACCACCATACTGCTCGGGTACCAGTATGGCAGGCCAACCGAGCGCGGCCATCGACGCCCACAACTCCCTTGAAAAACCCAGTTCGTCGTCGCTGTCGCGAAAAGCCCTGATGCGCGACACCGGAGACTCCTTCCTCGCGAAATCGGCAGCGCTGGTCTTGAGCAGTTTCTGTTCTTCGTTGAGTACGAGGCTCATTCGTATTCTCCTCAGTCGGGCAGACCAAGCACACGCTTGGCAATAATGTTGAGCTGGATCTCGGAAGTACCGCCTTCAATAGAGTTGCCGCGCGAGCGCAACCACTCCCTGGTTATCTCCAGTTCGCTGCTCTCGAATCCCTCGCCCTCCCAGCCCAATGCCTGCGGGCCGAGCAACGACAACATCAGCGAAAAGCGATCCTTGTTGAGCTCGGTAGCGTAGTACTTGAAAATTGAAGTCTCAGCCCCCGGCTGTTGACCCAGCTTGGCTGCCTCGCCGCTGCGCCGAATCGTAAGATCGAGGCAGGCCTTGTCCATCGTCAAGGCAGCGATAGAATCCCTCCTGTGGGCGTCGCCTATCCTGCCGTCTTCCCCGGGCAGGTACTCACGCGCAAGCTCCACCACCCGGTTGACAGAACTGTACTCGCTGAACGCGCTGCTTATCATGTTGCGTTCGTGACCCAGCAGGGCCTTGGCCATCGCCCAGCCGTTGTTGACGCCACCCACGACCTGGTCGCGAGGCACGCGCACGTCCTCGATGAAAGTTTCGCAGAAAGGCGAGTATCCACTTATCAAAGGGATGGGCCTCACGGTTACGCCGGGATCATCCATGTCAAAAAGAATGAAGGTGATACCGGCGTGCTTATTCTCGGTGTCTGTCCTCACGAGACAGAACATCCAGTCGGCCAAGTCGGCGTACGAAGTCCAGACCTTCTGACCGTTGAGCACCCAGTCGTCGCCGTCGAGCTCGGCGCGGGTCGCAAGACTGGCGAGATCGCTGCCCGAGTTGGGCTCCGAGTAGCCCTGGCACCAGCGTATTTCACCGCGGCAGATTTCCGGGAGAAACCGCTTCTTCTGTTCCTCGGTACCGTGATCGACCAGCAACGGACCTATCATCGTGAGCCCGAAACCGGCCAGTGCGGGCATCGCCTTGAGCCGGGCCAATTCCTGCCTCAACACGCGAGCCTCGTCCTTGTCCAGCCCCCCTCCTCCATACTCAATAGGCCAGGTGGGAGCGGTCCAACCCTTTTCGGCCATGCGATCGAGCCAGACCCGGGCATCCGGGTTCTTGCTCCAATCGGCCTTGCGGCCGCCCCAGGCCAGCATTTCCCCTATGGTACCGTCGCCGGCCTTCGGCCCTTCCAACCTCATCGACTGCGGGCAGTTTTCATCAAGCCACGCCGCGCACTCACCCCTGAACTGTTCTATGTCGGACATAATTCGGTCAACTTAGCCGCAGCACTCGCTTAACAAAAGGCCCGTATCGGGACATTTTTACACCATCGGGGGGGGGCAGGTATCTCGACAACCGCGCCAAATACTGCCTCAATCGAGGGTAAGGGCGCGTCGTCACCAACATCTCCGACAAGACGGGCCGGGAGAAACCAGCAATGACAGCTTATAGTCAAGTTCAAGCCAGGCGTTCACGCGCAATCACGACGGCGGCCGCGCTCGCTTTGGCTGCGATGTTTTATCAGGCGGCTGACGCTGATGCCTACAACATCACCCGGGCCAAGCTTTCCGGCGGTGAGGTCCAGTTGCGCGGAACCGGTGCCCCGAGCAATGCCGTTATCATCTGGGAAGATGAGCCGGTGACCCGCGCCGATGCCAGGGGGCGTTTTTCTATCTCGACCGACATTATTCCCGAACAGCGCGAGGGCAACTGCATAGCCAGGGGCACCCTGCTTGCCGGCCACCAGCGCGGCGAGGTACTGGTAAAACTCTGCCCCGGCGACCGCGGGCGCAAGGGACGACCCGGGCCCAAGGGGGTAGCCGGTCCGTCCGGCCCCACCGGGCCGCAGGGAGTTCCGGGAAACCCTCTCGAGGCCTGCCACACCGTGCACGCCAGGCGTGACGTGGGCGTATCAACAGAGCGCTCGGAAACCGTGTCGGTGAGCTGCGAGGCCAACGAAATGTTAACCGGTGGCGGCTGTGCATCGACACCGGCCTTCGACTCAAGAGAAAGCTCCCACCCCGAGGGCCAGTCCTGGGTGTGCACGGTCACGGCCATGCACGGCCCCGAGGTGCTACCTTACGGCGCGCTCGAGTCCTGGGCTATCTGTTGCGACTAAGCTGCCGCGACTGAGTATTTTGAAACAGCCGTGCTTCTGCAAAAAAGACGGCGACAGAAAAAACGGGACGGGCATTGACTGCCCGCCCCGCGGTAGTGGCGTCCCCGACGGGATTTGAACCCGTGTCGCCGGCGTGAAAGGCCGGTGTCCTGGGCCAAGCTAGACGACGGGGACTGAAACTGACTTACGCGCCCTTGGGCGCTCGCTTTCGGCTATACCTGGCAGTCCGGTGGTGAGCCGTGCAGGACTTGAACCTGCGACCCGCTGCTTAGAAGGCAGCTGCTCTACCACCTGAGCTAACGGCCCAT
>DUBO01000045.1:0-465 GCA_012960245.1 Candidatus Binatota bacterium
TACACCTGCCGCCGGGAAGATCAGAAATAAACGGAGAAATGTCTACGCCCGCCACCGACCGGCCGTCTTCTGCGCGTATTTTCACGGCCGACCCGAGGGCCACGACCCGCTCGCGGCCGTCGCCCGGCAAGTGGTCGTACACACCGTCCTCCAGCGCCCTGAGGAGCGTGGACTTACCGTGATAGCCACCCCCGGTTATCACCGTGACACCCGAGGCCAGGCCCATGCCGCGCACCATGCCGGCATTGGGAGCCGTCAGCTCGACCTCCAAGGAGGCAGGCGACACGAACTCCACGACGCCGTCGCCGAGAGGACGGTCGTCGACACCGCTTTTGCGAGGCAACACGCTGGCGTTGGCCACGAAGGCCACCAGCCCGTGTTCGGTCAGCTGTTCCCTGAGCGCGCGCGAGTCTTCCACGGTCTGAACGTGAAGCTCCAACTCGGCAGCGTCCTGGCTCTCGTAGT